>NZ_JACJDT010000001.1:67344-273578 GCF_014163675.1 Pseudoalteromonas sp. SR44-5 | reverse complement strand
CATAGCCAAGCCCGTGCTGCAAAAATGATAAAAGATAAAACCAATGAGCACATCCAAAACACACCAGAACTAAGGGCACAACTTCAGCCGTTTAGCGAAACCTCTGAAGCCGTTTTGAAATGGATTTCTAACTTCAGTAGCTACATGAAAAACCAAGTTTGGCCGCCAAAAACCTCATCTGCGGTTAAAGAATATTATGAGTCTAGGTAATAGGTCATTGTATGGTTTTGGTATTAATACCAACCCACGCTGACTAAATGATCAATAATAGACAATCAGCTTTTGGGGAAAAAGTACGGCCATAAAGCCGTACCCACTGTACCTCCGTTATTTTTTGCCTTGGTAATTAGGATTATTCGGGTTTAACTGATTACCACGATTATCCTGCGCTTTTTGATACGCAGGGTTATTACCGGAAGTACCTTTATTACCGTTATTTTGATTAGCTTTGTGATTGTTGTTAGACATAGTAGTCTCCTTTAAAGGTTAAAAAGTAAATTCGATTTTAGGAACTTCAGCGATTGCTAAAGCTCCTTCAATCGTCGAATATCCTTTTTAAAATTTTTAAACGCTCTACAATCACTAGGGGTACTTGGCACCGTTACTTTTATACCTGAAGGTGTTATTAGTCTTGGGTGCCTGCCTTGTTTAATAGACCACCCTTTCTTCTTCAACAAGCTGCGCACTAGCATATTTATATCTTTGTCACTGCTATACTTTTTCATTAACAAAGTCCTAAAAGAGTAACTTTGTTTATTGACGTATAACATTGCTTCTTAGCATCACTGGTACCACGACGAAAATTACAGCTTTCTGTCATGTTACAGCTAATAGTGAACTCTTTAATGTTTGTCATGTAAACCTCCATTTGTTGCTGACAAACACAGATTCACCTAGTGCAATGCACTAAAAAGCTTTATTTTAAAATAATTACATTTTTTGAAAATAATCTAACAAATCATCAAATTCCTCAGCCTCTTTGTGCTGGGCATGGACATGACCAATAAGTTGTTTAACACCGCTATTATTAGCCTTAAATTGGTTTGATAACGCTAAAGCCTTATCCATATCATTATTTAGATAAGCCAAAAGTAGGTTGTCTGTAGGGCTAATAAGTGCGGATTGGGTAAGGAGCGCATGAAGTAAACTCAGGTTTTTACCTAACACAAGCTGTGGGAGTGTAGAAAAAGGGTTGGGAAGCCTGACAGAATAAAGATCCATCTCACTTGCCAAGTCATCAATAAATTGAACTGCGTTTTGATTACTAAGGGCAATTCCCATTAAAGAATTATTTTCAGCAAAAAGCAGTTCAATCGTTTTTACAGATTCATCTCTAAAGCGCCTGTCTTCGAAAATCTTTTTTACGTCTTTAGGATCAGTAAAAATAGCATTCAGCAGTAATGCGTTAAACAACACATCTAACTGCCCTTCAGCTAGATATTGCTTAGATCTTTGAACAACTTTCTCAGTATTAACTTTGATAAGCTTATTTCGCACTAAGGAATTAGCTTTGTCTTTTAAGTAAGGACTCTCTTTGGCAACATCAATTTCAAATAAATCACGAATTGCATCGGGGATTGTTAAACCACTAGCCATTGCAAAAAGCCTCTTTTAGCAAGCTACTTGCTTTAACTTGCTCTAATTGCTCTGTACTCAATGATAAACCAACTATTATTTCTGCTAAATCGAACCAATTAAGAGTTCTATAATTACCATACATGTTTTTACATTTTGGTGGAGTCTTAATATATTGCTGTAAAACACCTATACAATAGCCTGCTCTCATGGCTTCAGACATTGAAGTATGTAAAGCTGCATATTTACCTGTTTCTTGCTTTTTATTGAAAATTTCAATCACCTCTCTACATGATGACTGTAAAAAGGCTGTATCGTCTGGCTGAAATTGCTGCTCTTTTGCACCTATGCTGCCAATAAACAAACAGCTTGTAATAACTAAACTTTGAACTAATTTCTTCATACTAAAAACTTCCATGTTAATCTATCCCACTAAACTTGCTGATTCAGATTTTTCAGATGTTCCATCACTAAAAGTATCTCCTGCTTCCTCTTTTGGTTGTTTTTCATTATTTAGATAAAAAGGAGGCAGTGGAGTTCCTGCGTAGATAGCCGAAATTATAACCAATGACGATAGGAAGGATTCAAAGTCAGCATACCTATCTAGAATTTCAACTCCCAGTACACCTTGGTCTGCTAACTCTATAATCAAATAGACTGCATAAAAGAACATATACAAAAGCTCAGTGAAAGCGACAACAAACACAAAGCGTTTTATAGCTCTCCATTTTGTCCATTTCAAATTAAAGCAACGATTATAAAAACGCCAAACCGCTGCAATTAATAAAATAAAAAGCCCTAACTCCACCAAGTCTAAATCAGATAAACCGGCATCATACTCAAAGAAAGAGAACGGTATTAACAGTAAGCTAGTAACTGCAATCAGGCTTATAACTATATAAAGAAAAACAACTGTAAAACCACGGACGAAATGCCCAAGCAAAATATCAACGGTATTAAGAAGTGATTTCATTTTCATCCTTGAATTTATTAGAAAATATATTTTTCAATATCATCCCTTGTTGCATAATAAAGGTCCAGAAAAATATAAGTAAATAGATTATTAAACTCAAAAGGGCAATAACATGGAAGACTTTAAACGCTTTGATGAAATAACAAAAATGGATGACAGGCACCGGCTAATGGGCTTAATTACAGGAGCTCCTATTAGCCTTGAATACATTTATAAATGCTTAGAGCAAGAAAAATTACACACAAACGTACCTGAAGAGGTCAAAAATCAGTTTAATGTTCTTAAGAATATGGCTTTATATACATATTTTTCTTACTCCTTAGCGCCAGAAGTTAACTTCAAAACATACACTCTTTTTGAACTTTCATTACGTTTAAAAATAAAACCAGAAAAAAGAATGATGCTTCGTCAACTCTTAAATCATGCAGTAACTCAACAACTCATCTCCGATAAAGGATTCCGACATATCAAATCACCTTCAAAAAATAATAAATGGTGTAAATCACTACCTAAACTATTACCAGATTTAAGAAACCCAAAGGCGCACGGCTCAACAAGCTTGACCGGTGACTGCCTAACTAACATATCAATATGTGTAGATTTTATTAATCAATTATTCATTGAGGCAGATTCAAGTAATGCTGATTAGCGAAAGTAATAGGCTGCAAAGTTTACAAATCATACTTTTATACTAATACTGGTTAGGGTTACTATAATTTTAATAAGGATGAATATGAATGTAAAACACACACCACCTAATGGCGAAAGCATTGTTCACAAAGGACAGAAAGGTGGGACAACGGGTTGTGGTGTAAACACAAGAGATAATTCAACTCATTGGGCAAATACTACAGATAGGATCACATGCAACAAAAATGGTTGTAAGAATTAATTTAGCTTGAAATCAAGGGCCAACTTACTAGCCCTTAATCTACTTCTAAATCCAGTCGTGACTCTTTAGCTGCTCCCACGCGGAGGTTACATGCTCTAAAGACATTAAGCTCTTCTTACGCTCATTCCAATTTTGAATAGCCATAAATGCTTGCTCAGGTGTGTTTGCATGCTCTTGTTTAGCAACCCAATGAACTGTCGCTAATAACTCCACACCATATGGTGACTCATACCCTTCAATTAAATCTGTAACACGCACTATTCGAGAACTTATTTCAGGGTTAGAGCTTGCTAAAAATAACTTTGCATCTTCGAGTGTAGTTTCAACTGGACGGATTTCAGACTCAACAACACCATCGCCTACACCTTGAATATAATGACCGTCCATCGTATTTAAAGCATGCCTTAACGCATCAGCATAAGGACCAAACTTATCTTTAACAAAGTTAAGTCGCATATTTTCACCAGCGGCCTGCAAAAAGTAGGCAAGCTTTTGCACCTCAATTTTTGATAAGCCATAACTAACTGATTGGTACGATTGTAATAGAGCTAAAATTGCAGCCCTACCTGGAGTCATTTTTGGCTTAGGGGTACTTGTTTGCATGTCTTGTGCTTTTATAGAATCTGTCGGTTCATATAAATAAACATCAAGTTCTGGAATGTCAGCCAGATACCTTAACATTGTAGGTTTTACTATTTCCCAATCGAGCCCACCATTACCACAACCTAAAGGTGGAATAGCAATAGATTGGATGTTTAACTCTTTAATACGAGCAACTAAATCTTGTAAACCAGCTTCAATATCTTTTAAGCGAGAATCACTGCGCCAATGACCTTTTGTCGGGAAGTTAATGATAAACCGAGGAGTGGCAAGTGCGCCCAGTTCAAAAATAAACATTTTACCTAAGGCAACGTCTCCAGCTTTACAAGCTGTCGCATAAGTTTTGTAATTGCTTGGCCATTTCTTTTTAAACTGTAACGCAATACCTTTACCCATAACGCCAACACAATTAACGGTATTGACTATGGCATCAACATTTTGCTGTTGTAAAAGATTGCCCTCTACTGATTTAATACTCATACAGCCCCAAAATAACTCTTAAAAATACCAAGCTGGCATAACAACTACTGGCAAGTCTAACGCAAAGCGCCTCAAAATAGCATTAACTTCTTGCGCTTTTGTTTGGTTGGCTACACCAATTCGTACTCCCCAATTAAGTGGTACTTGCTCTTTTATTAAAAACTCAGCCATACGTTTTTCTAGCCTTTGTGTATATCGAGGGTTAGTGGGCACTGCATGAAAAAATTTACAGTATCCATCCAAACTAGGCTGTTCTGTTAGAAGTTCCCAGTCAATTAATGTATGTAATTGTTTTAAGTCCGTACTTGGTTTGCTATACGCTATAGTCGCATTTCGATCAAAAAATATATACTCACGCATACCTGAGCGATAAGCTTCCTCTATTGTTAGTTCAAAATAAATAATATCAGTTTGACTATACTTACAACCCTCTACTCGCCCATTATGAATTGCAGATAACATTGGTGAACGTGGTGCAAAATAAAAAGGCACATAATCATGAATACTTCCACCAGGAGGGTTAATCACCTCTTTGTTAGCACGAGTGCTTTGCGCGCCTTTATGTGCAATATTATTGTATGTAATGCCTAATCCAGTTGACTTCTCTTTACTCCACAATGCTTCGTGCTGACAAATCATCGGCAAGTTATCAATCGCAGTAATATGAAATATTCGTACAGGTCTAGGCATGGTCATAAACGATTTGTCCTTTTAAAAGGGTTCTTTTATCTGCATGTATTTTATCCTCAGGTTCTAGCAAACCTATTGCATCAGTGAAATACCGCAGTCCAGCCCATTGGTTATAGCAGCCAATTATATAAACTCGCTTTTTAGCTCTTGTAACAGCAACATTGAGTAAATTAGGTTTACTAGCAGCCCATTTAGCAGCCCCTGAACTATCAGTTGCACCTAAAACAAAAATTACTAATTTTTCTTCTTTACCCTGGAACGTATGAACAGTTCCTACACGCCCTGCTAGCCAAGTTTTAAACTCGGACTCACTAAATTGCTGGTGTGAAAAATGTTTCTTGAGGTATTTAATCACGCCCTTTTTAACATTCGTAAATGGTGAAATGATATAGCAGTCAGGTAAATGACCTTCTCTATTGATGAACTCATAAAGCATTGAGCGTACATATTCAGCTTGCTCAGGGACAAAGTGTTTACTCTGCTCAGCTCCACTAACGTCAAACCAGCTACTGGGGCCCCATATAAATGACTCTGTTTCAGCGATATCATCCAAACCATGGATCATTTTATTGTTATAAGCTATTTGATTTGATATTGAAAACATAGGATCACTACAACGACGATGCACACGCAAAGGACTACCCAGCCATTTATCATATGCTATTTGCGAAGTTCCGTAAGGGTTTACTCTATCGGCTAGTTCTTGCACTGAAGTCAAAGAGGGCGACCAGTCAAGCCAATCATCTTGTAATAAACGCTCTCCCAAAAATTCAACTATGTCTGGCGGTATAGTAAATACAGGCTCAATTTGTAGTGGATCGCCAACAACTACAGCACGTTTTGCTCGTAATAATGCACCAACGGCTAGCTGAGGTGCAGCTTGACCAGACTCATCGATAAATAACCAACCTATATCACCTTGCCCAAAGCTTGAAAATTGATTCGTTACCGATGCAAACGCGGAAGAGACTACCGGACAGATCATAAAAAACAATTGCCACATTAATTTCGCATCGTCTGGTTTAGTAATTTTGTCTTGCAATAAATCAGGGAGTTTATTGAGAGTTTGACTCAGGCCATTATTGTAACTCGCCACTAGCCAAGCTTCATGCAGGTTAAAAGCTGCAATCGTTAATTCAGAGCGAAGTTTATTAAGTGTTTGACTGTGCCCAAATGCCTTGCGCTGGTGGACTGTTGTATCTAAGTCATCGTTAGCTGATACAAACATCACATCAGGATGAAGCTCCAGGATTTCTTTACACGCACTCTCCTCAGTATGTAATTTAGCTTTGAGTGTTTCTACTTGGATTTTTAAAGCTTCAAAAGCTCTCTTTCTTTGTTCAACTCGTAAACAGAATGCACTATATAACACCCTTAGTTTACAGCTTTTAAAGATACGATAATGCCACCAAGGCAAACATTTCTGATGAAGCTTTGATGCAAAAAAATGACATTTTTTATAGCTGACTTCACCCTCCAAGCACTTTTGCTTTAGTTGCTCTAAACTATGCTTTAACCCAGTAAGCGCTTCTAAACGGTGTAAATCTGCTATCGCTTTATTTACCGCCTTTTCCGCTTTTACATATAGCTGTTGTGCATCTTTAAATAATGTTTCAGGTTCGCCTTTTTGGCTTAATAATTTAATACCATCAACCAAAGTTGTATAGCTTTTAGAGACCTCATCGGTCTGCATCTTATCTGTTTTATCGAAGAACACTTTATTCGTGAAGCGCTTTCTATTGCCACTATTTCCTAATGCAGCTGCAATCATACCCCAACAGTTATCTT
Organism: Pseudoalteromonas sp. SR44-5; assembly: GCF_014163675.1. Lineage (NCBI taxonomy): Bacteria > Pseudomonadati > Pseudomonadota > Gammaproteobacteria > Alteromonadales > Pseudoalteromonadaceae > Pseudoalteromonas > Pseudoalteromonas sp. SR44-5. The sequence goes on along the minus strand of NZ_JACJDT010000001.1, from coordinate 266,580 downwards.
TTTCTTCAAGACCTATTAAACGTTTTTGTTTTATTTCAACATCGGCTGCTACTTTTTGAGCCACTGATTGAAGATAGGTTAAGCAATTAAACTCATTCCCTAGCGCCTTAATTTGAGGCAGCTCCTTCGTGATATTTTCAACAGCATTATTGTTGCTAGAAACAACAACCATTTCAAAACCAGTGAGTGCAGGTTTCAGTACTTGTATTGAAGAGGCCTCATCACCTATTTTTATTTTCTTCGTTTTAGAAAATGCACCTTTAGAGCTTTTTAAACGAGACAGCACTTTTGCGCGCTTAACAATATTAGCCGCAATAATGTCTCGCAACATAGTTGTTTTACCAGTACCTGGTGGACCGTTCACTGAATATAAGCCACCAGCTTTTATATGGTCACTAGCTGTATTTATCGAAAACTGCTGCATTAAACTCATAGTATGCTTAGCGCTATCTGGCCATCGCCCTAAGGGCGTATAATCATGAGAAAGCTTTTGCTTAATAATACTCTCGCCTGATTTACTCAATAAATCTGCATAATAGTTTGGTTTATTAAGTAAATATGAATACAACGGAGAACTAGTATCTAGCTCATTCTTTTCTACCAATTTAATAGAACGGGCTATATCTTCAATAAAAAAACTATTTAGTATAGGCACATCATTTTCATTAGTGTGTGAATCAAGCTGCTCGACAGATTCTGCGACTACTTCCTCAACATCAGAGCTATCTTCTTTTAATAAATCAGTAAGTTTACGTAACTTTTCTAAGGCAGCATCAGTAATCAATTTTGAACTTTCAGGAGCTGGCTCTCTGGGTGCATTGTTTAATTGCACTATTAAGGAATAACATGTTTCATTTGGTTTGAATCCCGCCCACTGGGACAAAAACTTTAAGATTTCAAATAGCTCAAAATGGGTAAATGCATCACTTGTATTAGTTTCGTGTTTAATGTTTCTAGCTAACTGATGAATTTTTTTTAATTTATCAGAAAAGTCCTCTACGTCTTGGTCAAAATCACTTTTTCGCAGACTATCTATTTCACCCTTTAATAATTTCCCTAAAGCCCATGGCGCAGTAGACATTTCAAGAGAATCAAGTTTAAGCTCAGCTTGTGCATTTAGTTTAATTTTAGCGCAGCAAGTAATACCGCCATCATCACGTCGCTGCTGCCAGTCTTCCTCTTTTTGAGAATTCATGGAGTGATTATCTGCTAAGCCTTTAAAGTACTCTTTCGTCTGCTGTGCAAACTCGTTACGATTAAAAATGCCAATATAAAGAGTATAGCTATATGCTTTATTGGGATGATAATCTTTGCCAGCCAAACGAATTTGCTGACGGTTAAACCAAGGCAAACTATTTGGATCGTTTTTTAAATCACTTGCTGTGTATTGTAAAAAACCATCATCAGCACCTGGTAGCATATTTTTTAAATCAAAGGTATTAAAGAACTCAGTTTGCAGCCAAAACTGCAAAACCTTTAATGCGTGGTTTTTATCAAAATTCATTAATTAAACAATCCTTTTCATTTTTTATTACTGGCCCATCTAAAGTATCTGAAATGATATTTCTATCCATAAGTTTCAAAACCGAGCTATCAATATCAAATGGTAATACTTTAAGTGTGAGCCCGTTCTCAAAAATAAAATCAGGTAAAGGCTTCAAAAATTGAGGTGTCATAGGGAAGATCAGCCAAATCACTGCGGGTTCAAACTCCCCCTTCTGGTAAGTTTGGTTATAGGCCAACATCTGGTATATGTCGCCCTCACTTATTCCATATTTTTTGTTAGGTAAGCTTTCATCAATCACCTTCCACTTTGTATCACCAATAATTAATTTATTTTCTGCTTGAATATGTAAGTCAGGCTTTAATTGGAAAAGCTTGCCATTATTGGGGCGTTTTTTATTGTCGTTAGGCTTATGGCTGATTAAATATTGACTGCTGGTTTGTGTTTTAATGTCATAATTTTGAAATTGTTTTTTCAGACAAATTGGTACGTAATCCTCAAATACACGTTCCATAGGAAATAATATAGACAACATACTTTTAGAACCGTTTATCGATGTAGGACTTTGATCTTTAAAAATCATCTCGATCCACGGTCTAATCGCTTCATAGTGAGACAAATGCCTGCCCCGTTGCCAAGCATTGAGATCCTGCCATATAGCTTTTGAGCTTGTTACTTCTTCAAAGTGAAATAGTAACTCTCTGCAAAGGTGTTGTGTTTTTGCTGTCACGCGTTTGAGCGACCAGAGCAAAGCACTTTTAATTAATCGGTTTTCAGGGCGGTTAGTCGTTAGCTCGTCAAAGGCTATAAAGTGATGGTGTTTATTAACTAAGTTATGCCTGATTTGCTGACTAACCAGTATTCTACCCTTTATAAAAGGCTCATTACTTTCATGCGTTTCATACTGCCTTGCCACACCACGCTTAATTAATAAGCTAATCTCTTGCAAAAACAATTGAATGAATACGTCAAGTAACGGCATTTTAGCCATATCTAACGATGCATTGTCAGCAACCTTACCTGGTAAATACTGTGTTGCCTTTAACATCTTTATGAGGTTGGAGCGGTTCCAGCTAATACTTTCATCACTCTCAGTATTTACGCTTTTCCGATGTGTTTTAGGCAATATTTCAATTTGATCGCCGCAAGGTAAGCAAATTACACCAACGTAGTTTTGGCAAACTAATACCTCTTGGCGCTTTTCAAAGCCATATCTAAATAACTTATCATGGTCTGCCTCACTGCAAGTTAACAGCTGTTTGAGCGCTTCAAATTGAGAGTGTTCTAGGTTTAAATGATCACCCTCATATTTAGTAATATTACTTTTATACAAGCGAGAAAACTCATAAACAGACCATGTACGCATAAACCTTCCTTAGTTTTGCTCTTGTTCAGAAAAAAGCTCGACAAAATTTTTGTCATCAATACCTTGAGAAACAGCTGTATAGTTTTCAATCTCGTCAAAAGCTTTACTGTCTACAAAGTAAGACTTCGCTGCATACTCATCAGAGTCACCAAGCCAAGTTGTATGAGCATCTTTGAGCTCTGAAACAAATCCGTTGCCGTTAAATACTTGCTTAATTTTGTCCCAATCTTCAAAAAAGTATTCTTCCAGTAGCGGCATGATGTTAGTGATAAATACTTGTTTAAGATCCGCTAAGTTACTTACTTTCATTAATAAAGCATGGCCAATAATGTGCTCTCTATCTAATAAAAGTTCTATACGTTTATTAATAGTGAATAAGAGCTTTCTTAAGTTAATACCATCTACATTATCCTTTAGTAAGGAGTAGTCAGTTCTCAGCTCTATGAATTCAAAGCGGCGTCTTAACGCAATATCTATATGAGTTAAAGAGCGGTCAGCCGTGTTCATAGTACCAATAATATCGAGGTTGCTAGGTACCGAAAAAGGTAAGTTTGAGTATGGCAAAGTAACTGTAAGTGAATGCTCTTCACCAGCACGTTTATCTATTTCAATAAGGCTTATCAACTCACCAAATATCTTACTAATATTGCCTCTGTTAATTTCATCAATCACTAACGCATACTGATGGCTAGGGTCAGCTTCAGCACGCTTACATAGGCGCTTTAAAATACCAGGTTTTACAACGTAACTTATATAGCCATCGTCGTTAGTAACTGGCCTTAAACCTTCAATAAACTCCTCATACCCATAAGATTGATGAAAGGTCACAAACTCAAAGCGCTTTATTTCTTCCTCAACAGGTGGCCCTGCTTTAAGCTCATTTAGTTGCTCTCTAAAACCAACAATTAATTCATGTTCTTTATCAACAATAGTCCACTTACTATCTGTATTTTTGTCAAAAATTAGTGGTTCAATGCGCTTGGCGTACTTAACAGTATTTGAGTCTTGAATTGCATGAGTTTGCAAGGCAGCCCAAGCTGTCTGACGTATATTGGCAGTTCTGCCATTAAGCGCTAACTTCTTGATAAAATACTCATGATTCACAATATCTGAGACAGATAAATCGTTATCTGCATCCAACAAGATAAGAGTAATAATTTCAAACCAACTTAAATCACTCAATTTATTATTCAACCAAACCCCAAGCTCTTCAGAAGTGCTATTTTCTGTGTATTGTTCTTTTAAAATCTTTTGCAGGGTAAAAGTTTTACCAGTACCAGGTGGGCCGTAGTAAATTAAGTTCGTTGGTGTAGTTGTCATATGAGTAGCCAAATCTGAGTTAGTTGGATCACCATTATTGTAATCTCTCGGTAAATGCTTATTACCAGCAAGATCATTTTCTTTGAAAAACGCTTCGTTGCTTACCAGCTCAGCATTTAATTGTGCCTCATTACTTTCAAGGTCATCTGTCAACTCAATCGCAACTCCTTCTTCCCTGCCGTAACGCTCCGGAAACCAAACGATTAATCGGCCTTTATACACTTCAAACTGACCTGCAACTTTCCCTCGAGTTGAATCTAACTGGCGATTTCCAAACCTTAGGGCTGATTCAACATGATCTACATGATAAAAGTCAAAGTTTAAGTTACTTTGACTTATCACCCTGATTGCATCATCTAACACTGTAAAATTAACTGCTTTCTTTTTTAAAAAATTATCGAATGCTTGGGTAGCCCTACATTTTTCAACCCATTGAAACTGGCTGCTATTCTTTGAGTCTATTTGGGTTACGCCTAGATCTTTAAGTGAACAATCATAATATTTCTTTAAAATCCATTCCTCAAACTCTTGCCATTCACCTTTAGGAACTTTAAAAAAAGTACCGTTATAATTTGGTGTCCAGCCTTTCTTATCACCATGATAAGGCTTTAAAGAAGGTAACTCATGAATAATTTCATATTGCCTAAACACCCAACCTTCAGTAAACGGAGCGTTTTCAATTGGTAAAATATCACTAGTAACTTTTACTAATGCTTTAAGGTCGCCACTGCGTGATAGGCTAACAATGTCACCAATATCCACTTGATTAATGAAATGCTGCCCTTGAGACTTTTTAGTACTTTCATGTAATGAAAGGTAATTATGTTCATCCAACCAATCAGATAGCTCTTTTGGGATATCATTATATCCATGTGATAGCTTCCAAATTTTCATCATTCATCCCTTTGCTGATTAAGCGCTATTTTAGTTTTTTAGCTCTTTTATAATTTTCTCTAAATCTTCATGCCAATGATTGCTCGCCGCTGTACTTGATTTTACTAAATGAGCTTTATGTTTTTCGAGCTGGGATTTAATTGTAGCAACCCACTTTTCATCATTTGGTTTAGCTTCTAAGACTTGTTCAAAAGCGAATAACATACTTGAGAAAAACCACGTATATTTTGCGTATTCAGGATCATTTTCTCCTTCAGCAACGTAGTCACCGCTTGCAAGTTTAGGATGAGCGATACATAGTGCTAAATACTGCTGATATATTCCATGCGCTTGTGCTGAAGCCGAAGTATTGCGCCCTACCTGAACTTGCCAGAAAGCAATAGATAAAGCCCCTATTGCCACAAATAAACTAATAATTGGAACCCAGTTTTTCCAAGTCTCAATATTTAATAAAACGGCAAAACCTGTTTCAAAACATGTCATCTATTTACTCCTGCTGGTTTAGTTTTAACGGCTCTATATTTTTTTATTTTTCTTGTGAAAGCTGCTAAGTCAATATCAGCAGTACTAATTGATATTTGTTGACTTCCATGCGCATGAGATATTAAACGGTCATATCGTTCTTTATAAGGAGCTTGTATCGTAGAGCCTCCAAATTCGCCAATATTACAAATAACGATATGTTGATACATATGATATTGAAGAGCAGCAGCCATATTATCGAAGGTGTTTACATCTTGGTTATGAGCAACCACTACAAATAAATCTGTAGTATTTCTTAAATCCGCTGCAAGCTTGATATCTGTCGCGTCATAACAAATGGCTCCACTAATTCTGAAAGGCCCTTCATCATACCCATGTAATTCTAAAATGTGCTGGCAAGGCCTATAACCAGTAATACCAAGAGTAAGCTCATCCTGAGTCATGTTTTCTTTACCTTGATCTCTAATCACCCATTGCCTTCCGCTTTCTCTGTAGTCAGGTATGAACCACCTAGCTACATTAACTAACTTTCCTTCATGATTGGTAAATACCAATCCGGCAAAAATAATAGCACCAGTTGTATCAGCGAGTCGTTTGATGAGATCTTGATCATCAATATGTACAGCAACTTCTGCAAAAACAATTAAGTCAGCAAAGGGTTTAGTTTTTTCACCTTGAGCTTGTGCTTTACTTTCTAAAGTTTTTAACGTTAGTTTACAAACCGAAGATAAGTGCGCACGATGCTTAGTCCTATAGACGGGATTATCAAGTTCAGGATCGGAAACGTTAAAGTCCGACGACGTAGGCAAAAGCTGCTGAACTGTTGCGATCCTAAAGTAATTACGTTTGCTGGGCCTTGCAACTCTCGTTGGTAACGCAGGTAAGGAAGAAGCATGACAAATAAGACTATTTAAATAGCTCAACCTTTTTCTTAAGCAAAATTCAAATGTTTCTAAGCACTCTATAGAGCGTACGTCTAAATCACTCACAAATGTTGATTCAAATCCAGGCCACTGTAAGCAACGAATTAATAAGTCTGAAAACCAGTCTGTGACTGTAGAGTATTCCCCAGTTAAAGTTTCAGGTGAATGCATCATACCCATGCGCCTTTTGAACCAACTTGTTTTCACTCCTTTGTAAGCGACGATATCACCTTGCTTCCAACGGTTAGTTGTAAAGTCTGCACTACCAATTACAGAGGCCCTTAAGATAGTACCGATCCAGTAAATGACCTTTTTACTTTCACTATCTTTATCTATCCATTCAGGAAACTCATATCGAGGGTCCTTAAATGGTACAGTTCCTTTTCGCTTAGATTCAGCAATATTAACTGACGGTCTCCACAACTCAGACCAACTTGTAACCGCATCCAATTTAATTTCTATTTCAGCCGGTGTGGCACCCATTATCGGTGTATTTACAGAGTTCTCCGGTTGAGTTGCTTGTAATAAACTCAATGCTAACTTTATTAGCGCATGCTCAAACTCAAACCCATTTGAATCAGAATGAATAACCTTGGATAAAAGCTGCTTTTTAGCTCTAGGCTGAGTACTTGATTGAGGGGCTGCCCAATCAAATTTATTAGTAAGTGTTTGTTGAAATTTCCTTTTTTTAAGCTGTTTCCATATCGCATTCCAAAAGAGGCCGCCTCTCTTTGCGAAAACGTCCAAGACCTTAGCTTTATTTACATCATCCAAATCACACATTGACTTAATAAGAGAAGCAGCATAAATATCAAACTTTCCCGTCATTTGTGCTGAGATTTCATATAAGGCACAGTGTTCATATTTAAACTCTGATTGAGCGCCAGCCAAAATGATGTGCAACTCATTTTGGATAGTCGCATTTGCCTTTTCTTTAATAACGGGTTTATTAGTAGCCGCAAGTAACATTAATGCTTGTCTTTCAACAAATTTAGAACTTTTATTAGCGCTTGCAATAACTGCTAATGCATATTTAGCAATCAAATCAATCACGGAGTCTGGTTTAATTGAATTTGGGTAGATTGACTTCTGAAATGTCAATATAAAATCAAGTCCACATCTAAATATGTCTGCCAGCAAATAATCCATCATTTGCGCTGTAATAGTGTCATTTATTTTTGCGCTATTCGCATAACTACTACGAGAAAAAATAGCCTCAACTACTGGCTCAAATAAATCAGCTTCTGGGTGAATTTCCATTGCCTTTCTTAACACTAATGCAAGCGAAGGATCTTTCATCCAAGCTGTAATCAACTTTTTAGCTAACAGTTCTTCTCCACCATCTGCGTTACTGATTCTGCGTTTATTTCTTACAATGCTTTCTAACCTATTTGCTGCAAATCGCTTTAATGTATCTGGGCGAATATCATGATCGTAATTAGTAATTTGTAACAACGCAGAATCATCATGGGAACTCGTTAAGGAAGGTAGCTCTATATCTTCAATATCTAAAAAGCTCTCTAAAAGACCTGTAACTGAATCTAAAACATCACGATCAGCTGGACCACTGAGCTCTCCTTGAACCATTTCAATCCGATTCGACATACTACCGCTATCGTCTAAATCTGAAAAAAGAGTCACCTTTGTTTTATTATCATTTAGTTTAAGATCAGTGCCTCCATACTTTCTCAAAAGGTTATTTATATTTCTATTTAAAGCACGCCTTATGAAGCCTACAGATACGTTTTTTACACTTATAACCAAACGCAAATCATCCACATACCGACAATAATCATGGACAATAATCGGACTTTGAGGGCTTAGTTTTCCACCGATTAATTCACCCACCTTTTCATCAAATTCGATTAAAAATGCATTGGCAAAAAAGCCTGCTGATACCAATCCTTGAGGTAAACCTTGCTCAACATTGCCTAGTTTTAAATCGGCAGCTAGTTTTAAATCGTGCTTGTCCCACTTCCAATCTGAAATGCGGCTAAAAGCATTCCAAAATTTGGGGCACTCTGGATTACCAAATTTTTTAGATATTATTTTTAATCTATCTTTTAGTAAGTCTCTACAGATTGTGTTGTAGAACTTTGATAAATCCAAATTAACAACGTAAACCTCCTCTGAAGAAGAAGCTTGATTTAAAACACTTCGACCTAACTCCATTGGCCTTTTTAAAAAATTTTGATAATCGGTAAAAAACTTTCTGTATGTATCGCTATTTCCCCAACGAAACCAAGCTTGATCTTTGTTTTTCCAATCACATACCAGTCTATTGCCGTAGCTATACACCTTGTTACTTCTTGCTTGTGCAAAACTCTGATTTTTATCGCTGCAATTACCTTGTTCTGATTCAACCGCATCAGCCAGGCACAACATAGCAGCACTAGCCCAAGTTTGATCTCTAATAGATATGTGAGCCAATGGTCTTATGGGTGGTTTTTCTGCCCGTTCTTTCGTATTTTTAGGATGCCAACCATCTTGATCAATAACCCATGTTTCACTTTTTGCAGCAGGTACCAGCTCTAAAGGTTTAAGCTTGTTTCTAATAATCTGCCTTTTCCATTCACTTACATTGTCTTCAATATTTAAAGCAGATACATCTAACTCCAATGTATCTGCATACCAGTTAAATGCACGAATATAATTATGTGTTTTTTTCCAAGCTTGAGTAAGCACTACTTCATCAGCAAGATATTTAATCGTTGGTTTTAAAGTACGGTATTTTGGGTTAATTAATTTCATAGCATCCCTGCATCAATTCTAGTTAATGCTGTTTTCAACGATAGCATCTGTGAGGTGGAATTTAGTAGTTTGTGCGTCGGTTAAACGGGCTTTAAGTTGGTCGCAAAGTGCCATTAGTTCATCGACTTTGGCTACTATTTGGTTCTGTTCACATAATGGTGGTAACGGAATTATCATTTCACCGACATCACCCAACCTAAAGCTATTTTTAATACCCCGTTGCGGGGCGTTAAACTGAAAGCTGGCTAATGGTGACCGCATAAGCTCTGGAAAATATCTATTTCTACATTCAGACATAAATCTTAACAAGCAAGTGTGTTGGTTAATATACGCTTCGCCAAAACCTTCTGGTATCAAACCTAAATTCCCAACATCGCCTGTAATTGAAATTAATAAGTCATCTTTCATTAAACTTGTTCTTGAGCCTTCCCCACCTATTGGAGGTGAAACATATCTTAAGTTATCTAGTCTTAGTCTGTAGTCTCCCCTAGCAAGATTTCCCATAGTGACAAAAATAGCACCTGAGTCAGAGTAATATTTCGCCCAATCTCTAGAGCCAGATGTAATTAACTCAGCAACATCCCAAACTCGACACCACTCCCAACCTCTAGGCAGTTCAAACGGTTTTTCTTCGTCGGTAATGGCTGGCAGTGGTTTTTGCTTTTTGATTTTTTTGTCTTTAATCAGTTGGGCTTTTTCTGCTGCTATACGCTCTAGGAGTTTGGCGGCGGGTTCGTCATTTGGGTTTTGTGGGACGAGTTTGCCCATTACGGCTAGTTGTAAAATAGTTTGCTTTAGCGTGTCGATGCTGGCGATGGTGGTGAATAGCGTGTCGAAGTGCTCGCTTAAGCGATGCCAGTTTTGTTGAAACTGTTCAGCGGTTTGTTCCGGTGTTGCTCCTTGCTCTGGCGATTGCAGCAAGGCCTCTAACAGCACTTCAACTAATGTTTGATGTGCTGTAATACTATTTTCAGTTTGCGCCTCAAGCGCATCACACAAGCTCATTAACTCATCGACTTTAGCAACGATGCGTTGTTGTTCCTTGGTAGGAGGTATAGCAACAACTATTGGGTAAACTTTACTTCCAGATATAACTGGTTGGGCTGTAGCACTATCATTTTTACTTAGGTTAGTATTTTTAAAAAGCCAATATAAAAACTCTATAAACAAGCCTTCTTCATCAAAACGAGTAATAAAAGCATTATCTGTAACCCAAGCTGAGTCAGGTGTTATATGAACTGAACCGCAGTAGAACCCAACTCTACCTATCACTAAAGTAGAGCTCGATACATTATAAGTATCATGGTAACCAGTAATGCCATTTCCACCATATACTGGTACATCACCGCCTTGTACCATTTTTTTTGATGTAAGATTTTTGCCTGAAGATATTTGGATAATATCTTGCAGCCTTGTCCACTCCCATCCTTTCGGCAATTCAAACGGTTTTTCATCCTCACTAATCTCTGGTAATGCTTTAGGCTTTTTAATTTTTTTATCTTTTACCAATTGTGCTTTTTCAGCGGCTATTCGCTCAAGCAATACTGAAGCGGGTTCGTCATTTGGATCTTGCGGCACCAGTTTTCCGCGCACTGCGAGCTCTAAAATAAGTTCGCGGAGTTTTTTAATGCCATGTAGTGAAAACTTTTTCGATGAACCACGACCTGATGACGACTTTTGCTCTATGGCCGTCGTCCAAATATCAAGGTGCTCGGTTATTAGCTGCTCTGCGCTTGTGTTTGGTGCTTTAGTCTCAGCCATTACTTGTCCTCGCTATCTTTAGCAAGGGCTGCTGACAATATGCCTTTAAGCTGATCGCGCAGTGCTTGTATGTCGGCTTGTTGTTTTGAGTAGTCGGCTAATAACTCTTCTGGGTCGTGGCTGATTACTTCGCCTACATGCGGGTTTTTAATATCGAGATTGTAGTTACGAGCAATAATATCGTCGATTGAAACCTTCCATGCTTGCTCTGTTTCAGTACGGCTGGCAAAGCCGTCTGCCTCATTGCCCCACCATTCAAGTTCGGTTTTAAATTCTTCAAACTTCATTGGTTTGGTTTTGTTGTAGTTTTTAACGCCTGCTGGGTATGGGTGCTCGTAAAACCACACGTCTTTTGTTGGCGTGCCTTTAGTAAAAAACAGAATATTAGTTTTAATGCTTGTGTACGGGGCAAATACACCATTAGGTAAGCGTACTATGGTATGTAAGTTACACTCCTCAACTAACAGCTTTTTAATTTTGGTTTTTACGCCTTCACCAAACAAGGTGCCGTCTGGCAATACAACCGCCGCGCGGCCTTTAGTGTTGAGCACTTCTATAATGAGCTGTAAGAACAAGTCGGCGGTTTCACGAGTTTGCATGTCGCTTGGGAAGTTTTTTTCTATGCCGTCTTCTTCGGTGCCGCCAAACGGAGGGTTGGTGATAATTACATCTACTTGGTCATCCCAGCTTGATAGCGGTTTATTTAGGGTATTGCCGTGTTTAACTTGTACCGGTACTTCAATGCCGTGAAGCATCATGTTGGTAGTACACAGTAAGTGCGGGAGTTGTTTTTTCTCTACACCGTGTATTTGCTTTTGCAATATTTGGTGGTCGTCGCCCGATTTAACATAGTTTGCTTTTACGTGGTCGAACGCACAGGCTAAAAAGCCACCGGTACCACAAGCAGGGTCCATGATTGACTCGCCTAGTTTTGGATCGGTTACTGCCACTATAAATTTAGTAATGGCACGCGGGGTATAAAATTCGCCGGCGTTACCTGCGCTTTGTAAATCTTTTAATATTTGCTCGTACAGGTCGCCAAATAAGTGGCGCTCTTTTGAGTCGGTAAAGTCTATTTCGTTTAGCTTATTAATCACCTGGCGCAGTAACGTGCCGTTTTTCATGTAGTTAAAGGCATCAGAAAATGCCTCTTTTACTACATAGCCGCGTGGATTTTTATCTACGGGTGCGGTTAGGTTTTTAAGCTCAGGGAATAGCTTGTCGTTTACAAACTCTAAAAGCTCATCGCCAGTTATGCCTTCGTTATCGGCCGCCCAATTGCGCCATAAAAACTGCTCAGGGATTGGCTCGCGGTAGTCGTCTAATTCTAGTTCTAGCTCTTCTTCTTGTGCGTCAAATACTTTTAAAAATAGTAACCACGACATTTGACCAAGGCGTTGGGCGTCGCCATCGACACCGGCGTCTTTACGCATAATATCTTGAATAGATTTAATAGCTGAACTGATAGACATAGTATTCTCTTGTTAGATTATTTTTATAAACAGCGGCTAAAAGCGAGTATGAAAGCTGTTTACTTTAAATGGTTTAATATTTGCTATCGCCAATACAGAACAACAAACATAAATTTAGGCTGTTTTAGGCGCTGGCATTTGGTAAATTTCGGCCTCGAGCTCTTTAAGTGCTTGCTCATATTGTGGTTTGCCACCAAAGCCTTTTTTCACTATTTCACTTAGGCTGCCAATTTCGTTAAACGGCGCCACTTTAAGCGCTTGCATAGATTCTATTTCTTGCACGCCTACATCAGCGTATTTTATCAGAAGGTTCTCGAGTACGGTGTGTGCGGTACCCGAATATTTAGTGAAATAGTTACGCTTTTGTACGTTATCTGCGCGTTCTTTACGAGTAAGGGGAGGTTGGTCGTAAACTACATGGCAGATCATATCAAATGGGTCCATATCTTTGCCTACTTCTTCCTCAAGCGCTGACCAAATAATCCCCTCTTGTGCAAGCTCATCAATAATTACTTGTTTACGGTCTGATTCGTTCCAGCGCTTTACAAAATCATCCAGTGAGCTGAATTGTTTACTCATGGTTTTACGGGTGTAATCTATAAATGACTCGGTAACAAGTTTGCCGTCGGTATCGTAATACTGTACTCGCTCTGCGACTTTATTAACGGTAACACCGGACACGCGGTACTTAACCATTTTGGTTGTTTCATCGTCCCACTCACCGTACTCCCCATCAGAAAAAGTACCACCGCCTTTGGGATCGTTAACGGTATCGCCTGTTTGGTCAGCAGTTGACTCGTCAATCGTTGATTGGCCTGCGTCAATTGTTTCGTCATCATGTGATTCAATATCAACATTTTCGTCTTCAATATCAGTGGGGGTTACTTTTATTACTTTTTCAGGTGTGCCATCAAAGCGTTTATCGGCAAATAACTCGGTGGCTTTTTTAAAATCAAGTATAGTAAACCAAAGCTTACCGTAGCGATCGTCAATACGCGTCCCCCTACCAATGATTTGTTTAAACTTGGTCATTGATTGTATATTTTGATCGAGTACTACCAACTTACAGGTTTTAGCGTCTACCCCTGTGGTCATTAATTCTGAAGTAGTGGCTATAACTGGGTAAGCTCGTTTAGGGCTACAAAAGTTATATAGTTGAGCTTTTCCTAATTCGTCATCGCCGGTGATCTTCATCACGTATTTATCGTTTTTAGCCATTTGCTCTGGATTTAAGTTAGCTATGGCTCGGCGCATACGTTCGGCGTGATCTATGTCGTTACAAAACACAATAGTTTTAGCCATAGGATCGGTGCGTTTTAAATAGTTAGTTATGGTTTCAGCTACCAGCTGGGTGCGCTCATCAATTACCATTGTTCGGTCAAAGTCTTTTTGGTTGTATATGCGGTCTTGTATTACTTCACCGTTGTTATCAACCTGGCCTTTTGTTGGTCTCCAGCCTTGTAGGTCTACATCAAGATCAACACGTACTACTTTGTATGGAGATAAAAAGCCGTCTTCAATGCCTTCTTTTAGGGAATAAGTATACGTAGGGTCACCAAAGTAATCAGAGTTTGATACCTCGTTAGTTTCTTTTGGTGTAGCAGTTAAACCTATTTGAGCTGCACTTTTAAAATACGTTAGTATTTCTCGCCAAGCACTTTCTTCGCTTGCGCTGCCTCGGTGGCATTCGTCAATAACAATCAAATCAAAAAAATTAGGATCTACGTTTTTAAATGCTTTTTGATGCTCTTCAGGTCCAGTTAGACCTTGATAAAGCGCCAAGTGAATCTCGTAAGCGGGATCAATCGTTCTGCCAGTAATTTTGGTCATTGCTGTATCGAACGGCGCAAAATCACCACTTTGAGTTTGCTCTATCAAAGCTGTGCGGTCAGCTAGAAATAAGATTCGTTTTTTCGCGCGTGATTTCCATAAACGCCAAATGATTTGAAACGCGGTATAAGTTTTACCGGTTCCTGTTGCCATAACGAGGAGTACGCGGTCTTTACCTGACGATATAGCCTCTACTGTTTTATTAATTGCTTGGAGCTGATAGTAACGAGGATGTTTACCACTACCATCATCATAATAGGCTTGATTAATTATAGGGAGTTGCGAGTCTGTATAGCCTTTGTAAGCACAGTATTTAGCCCAAAGTTCTTGCGGTGATGGGAAGTCTTCTAAGCGTATTTCGGTTTCAAGGTTATGCGCATCAGGCGTGCCGCCTTCGTTTTTAATTAAGGTGGTTTTATCATGGAAAATAAAGCCATCGCCATTAGAGGCAAATACAAAAGGCACATCAAGTAAATTGGCATAATCGAGCGCTTGTTGCATGCCCTTACCTACTTCGTGCTTATTAGCTTTAGCCTCAATGACAGCAAGTGGCATACTAGGTTTATGGTAAAGCACTATATCAGCCGATTTAACCGATTTACGTACACCGAGTTGTCCACGGACAATAACTTTGCCGTCGCGTAGCTTAACTTCTTGCCGTATTTGGGTAATGTCGTCCCACCCTGCTGTTTTAACTGCGGGTAGAATAAACTTACTGATTATATCGGTTTCGCTGAGCTTTCTTTTATCCATAATCTAACATTCCCTGCAATCCCATTGTTAATGTAACTAACTGACGAGAAAGTAATATGACGTTCAGTTATGCTATATAAAACAGCTCAAATAAGCAAAGGTTAGCGCTCTAGTTACAGCATTCAATAAGCGAGAATTATATAAATTTCTATAATAATGATGGGATAACACTCTAAAAAAGTGATAGAGTTTCATGAGCTTACTGTTCAATTAGAATCTTATGGTGGTAGATAAATGGAAATATCTTATAAAATTTATTGTAAGGGTGAAATTACTAGTGGAGAAAACCATGAAAATGTTGTGGCTGCTCTTTCTGATTATTTAGGCATATCTCTTACCGCAAGTAGGTTGCTTTTTGATGGTAAAACAAGGTGTATCTCAAAAAACTTATCCAAACAAGAAGCATTGAGAAAATACAATGATCTCAATAAAATGGGCATAAAGATAAGTTTGAAAAAATCAGAAATTGAGCCAACTAGCTCTAATGATGCTAATGACAATCAAAATGAAAAAGTTAAAGATTTAAAAGGTACCTACAAACAAGCAAAGCAAACAGTTACAGAATTAAAAGACAAATTATCAGAGTTTAGTAAAAATAATAAACACACAGTTACCGATGATGGTGCACTTAAAAATTCAGCTAAAAACACAAATTTTGAGGACAAATATTTTGTAGTAACTCGCTATTTTAGCTTTATAACTGCTACGTTATCATTGTTACTAGCCGCAATTTTAGTCTGTGTTTTGATTTTTGATTATTTAGATAGTAATAAAATTAAAAGTTTTGAAGAAAGTCAAATAGAGTTCAATACATTCAAAAACCAACTAGAGGATACTGAGAAGTCTCGATATTCAAGTGCTGGAGAGAATGAACTTAATAGCAATTTTGATATTACCACAGCCCAAGAAATTCAGCTTGAATATAATAAGAAAGTAGATATGTACTTTTCTTCAATTGAACAAAATATCAATGTATTTGCTAATGCGACAAAGGACATATCTGTAAAAGAGTATGGTAGTAATCAACTAAAAAACACTCTAAAACAAGTAGATTCGCAATACTCTATCGAGCCATATCACTTTTTTGAAACCTTATTAGAGTTTACTGAAGACTTAGGTGACAGCGGTGACTTTGTAAGTTCTCTTAAAGATGGAGATACAAGAAAAATAAATTGGATAGACTCTGTTACATGGTTTATTAATAACTATAAAAGTGAAATATCTTCAATTGCAGAAAGTAAGAGATATGCCGAATCCAAAAACTCTGAAAATCAAGAAGAAAGATTATATATTGCTATTCTTATTGGATTACTTTTTGGAGGCTTCGTAACTTACACAATGGTTTTAGCTTTGTTAAGAATAGAGAAAAACACAAGACCAACTAATTAAGTTGATAATCTTATACTCCTTCTCAATAGCTTTGACAGCACTTAAGAAGGAGTTTTTAGAATTAATCTACCTAAAACATTAATTAAATATTCACTCCACCAAATCATCATTTCTTTTCTGCGCGCTAAATGTTGAGCACAGTTGTATGCCCTTCTAACTTCATTCTTATCAGTATGTGCAAGCGCACTTTTCTATTAAATCAGGGTCAAACCTTACTCCTTTAATTTCGTACCCTAACAGTCGCAAACTAAGGCGCACTAGTATGCCTTGCAAACCCTTTCGTTTTAAAGCGGCATTAGCAGTTTGGGAGTTTGTATTTATTCTTTGATTTCTATCCACAGGAAAAATGATTATAAATGTCACGCACTGGTTTCCTTGGCTCCAATCAATTTAGGATTGTTTGGCAAGTGGTCTTTTATGCTCTTTACACGTTTTCATTAGCTCAGCCGATTTGCTCCTTACAACTCAATAACAGCCCAGTCTTTGCGTGCCAGCGACTATTTCGATGATTTAACCACATTTGTCGTTATGACAAACTTTGCCAAATGACAGAAACTTTGTCATTCTAATTAGTAAATTATTCACTCTGTGAATAATTTAAAATAATAATATTCAAATAGTTAAACATAAAGAGTGAATAAACACGCCAAACGGATTCATTTTAAACGCGAAGTGAAATTACTAGTTTCAGCGTACCAAACCCTATTAATCATGGTCTTATATGTGCTGAAATTCCCCCCTTAAAACACCTTAAATATACAAAAATGGCAAACTCTATCTATAAGATTGTCATAAATCACCTCTGAGCCCTTTATACACAAGGGCTCTAACAGGCATGAACAAAACGCCAATCTAACGAGGATCTAACATTTATCAGCAAAAAAACGGCTAAAAAACAGTCTTTGATTCTTGAAGTAGTGCAATTGGTAACGATGGTTGATTACTTTTACTACATCGAGCAACGGAGCTTATAATTTCCGTCTCTGTCATTGTTTGCTTTGCAAACATAACTGTCGGCCCATACTGGTTACGTAAGTGTAAAAGCCGCTTATCAAGCGTAACTTTACAACGTGTTTTGACTTCTCGAACAATCGCTCTTGGCTCAACACTCTTGAGCATACGACTATATGCCTTGGGGTATGCTGCAACAAAATAGCTGTCTGGTGCTGTAAATATATCAAGCGGTATCGGTTGAGCCCGCTTACCTTGTAAACGTAATTCGTGACGCGTCCAATTTTTATAAAAAGGTTCATCTGCAGGTAGCTTGAGTTGCTTACCCTTTTCATAAATTACCATCTTTTTATGAGAGCTATTGGCACCTATGTAAATTGTTCTTCCTTCGTTTGATTTAAGATCCCTTCGAGTCGGCACAGTACCGGACTTAGGCGAGTAGTCACCTTTACTAAACGACTTTTGAACATGACGTATGTTGTATTTACCGCTTAAATCATCGAGCGCTAAATCAATTCGCCTAATATCCAACTTAGCAAACTTATCGAGTTGTAATAGCGGGAAAAAATAGCGGTCGTCTAAATTGATTAACTCACATGCAAAACCTGTTAGCTCCAATCGAATACTTGTTTTATTGTTAGACCATTTAATTGCACCGCAATTTTGTTTAACCACATCATAACTGTTGAGTAATTGTCCATCATCAAAGTGTTTTAGCTTAGGCTTAAACTGACTGACTTTAATCAATAATGACTTTAGCCAGTCTTTGAGCTTTTGCATAACCTCATCAAATTGGTCCTTACAAACAAGTACTAAATTAATAGTTACATAATCAATTCGTGTTTTAATATTATTGTTTACTAAAAAAAGACAATCTGTCTTTATTAATGACTCTTTATGAGACCCTGTAAGTGTATTGTTTTTACTTACTTTATTAGTATTATCTGTCGGTGTTAATGCCCCTTTTATGATCTTATTATCCATTAATGCATGCCTCCATCCAGTTTAAGAGGTCGGATAATCGCCATGCTGTCGTTCTTTTATTTAATTGAATTCGCTTTGGAAACGTACCCGCCTGCTCCATCTCATAACGTGATGTACGTGATAGCCCTGTAATATGCTGGCATTCTTTTTCTCTAACAAAACGGTCAATACTTGGTGTTTGCTGTTCGATATGATTTTTATTCATTTCAATTTCTCTATTTTTTATTTCGATTCGATCGAGTGTGATCGCATCAGTTCGAGAGCCATTAAATAGAAAAATTAAAAGTCTGAGAATCGAGCCTAGCTGCTAGGCTCAGACTTTTTTAAAATTGAACAAATCGAAAAGCCACTTCTACGACATAAAAATAAAAATGCAAGCAATTGATTTTAAAAAACTAATAACAAAAGGTGGAATGCTTCATACAAACCGTGGATTTACATGGAGATTTATTTAAACGTAGGCTAAACAATTACTATTGATAATAATGAGGTATAAGTAGGATGTTCAAGGCCTCTTTTTTGTCAAAAGATAGCCTTGATTATATGGCATGATTTAAGGGGTTTTACTCGCTCAGATTTGTTCCATCTGAGCTAACTATTAACTCGCTTTTGCTATGTGTTCGCTCCACCAGTCCATCATTTCTCGTCTGCGGTCGATATACTGTGCACGGTTATAAGCGCGTCTGACTTCGTTTTTTTCTATGTGTGCTAAAGCAGTTTCTATTAAGTCTGGATCAAACCCTTGCTCATTTAAAATGGTGCTAGCAAGCGCACGCATACCATGGGCCACCAGCGCACCTTCAAGCCCCATCCTTTTTATTGCCGCATTAGCTGTTTGCGAATTTGTATGACTTCGAGGATTTCTATCAGCAGGAAAAATATACTCTCTGTGGCCACTAACTGGTTTCATTAATTCCAGTAAATGAAGCGTTTGTTTAGTCAAAGGTACTTTGTGCTCTTTTCGCATTTTCATCCGCTCGGCAGGGATTATCCATAACCCGTCATCAAAATTGATTTCAGACCATTTAGCAGCTGCTGCTTCCATGGGTCGGCACATAGTGTGTAACTGCCATTCAATCAAACAGCGTGTTGTATATTTTATACTTGCACGATTTAGCATTGTCATTAATTCAGGCAATCTTTCTGGCTCAATCGTACTCATGTGAGTTCGTTTTGGTGATTGAAATGCACTGCGAATACCTGCCAACGGGTTTGATTGGATCAAGCCCACGTTAACAGCATAGGTCATGACTTCATTCACTCGTTGACTTAATCGTCTAATTTGTTCAAGCACACCTTTCGATGCAAGTGGTTTCATTACAGCGATGACCATGGGCGCTGTTAATGTATTAATCGGTCTGTTTGCTAATTGCGGAAATAAGTGATTTTCAAACGAACGCCAAATATCTTCAGCATATCCTTCACTGACTGATGCACGCTTTACATCAAACCATTGCTCAGAAACATATTTAAATGTATTTTGAGTTTCGTTAAGTACATCAGTTTTTTCTTGCTCGGCTTGTTCTTTCGGATCAATGCTTTTTGCAAGGAGCGCACGCGCTTGCTCCCTTAATACTCTGGCTTCTTGAAGTGTGGTTGTAGGATATGCACCCAAAACCATATTGTTACGCTTTTTAGTGTAGGGGCGATAGTAACGGAATATCCAAGATTTATTACCTGAGACGCGTATTCTTAAATAAAGACCGTTGCCATCTGCAAGTTCATAATCCTTATCTTTTGCCTTTGCGCGCTTTAATTGGGTGTCGCTGAGAGGTTTGATCAATTTTGCCATTAGTTACCTTCTTAAACTTAGCTACAATCAACTGAAATTTATAGTAAAAATGCTTTTTGGTACCACAAGTTTATTCTCAGCGGTTTATGGTACTTGCAATGGTACTTAGTGTTCCGAATAGTACCATACATCTTCGAACCATTTAGAAACAAAAAAGCCCTTAACTCATTAAAAGTTAAGGGCTTTTTGAACGTATTCGGCACTTGCCGAACACTATATTGGTGGAGCTGGGGGGATTTGAACCCCCGTCCGAAAAGCCTCGATTGTTATAGGCTACCTATAAAAACAACAAGTTACATTAAAATCAAAAAGTTAGCATTTCGTGTTATTTCACTGACTGCTGTGTTATTTCATGAGTTTGGACATTATATGGACCATTTCAAATTTTCTAGTTATTTGTAAAAATTACCGAACATTTTTCACTATTGGTTGAAACTTGAACAGTAAGCTGCATCCTGCTATAGTTAAACTAAAGCATAAAGACTTGATATAGCTACTTAATACAGGCCATGGTGTAAACCCACTCAGCCTGTAAGATATATCTCACGCAACTTTCAGAGATATCCTACATACATTCTACCGTTTAATAAGTACTTTTAACGTAAACTTTATGCATAAAAAAATGTATAACCAAACAATAACAAGCAGTTACATAAAAATAAAAATCAATAATATATTATTTTTTGAACGCTATACATACAGATTGATAAAGCGTATAATTCGCGCAATCTGAAAGGAAAGAAATGACTAAAAAAGGAAATAACGTCTTAAAATTAGAAGATGTTAATGCTGAATCGGTATATATCAAGATATTAGGTCTTGCTACATTTGCAAAAAGTGTATTGCACTTACCTTTTCCTAAATTAGATGATATTAATCCGTCATTCGAAATTTTACATAAATACTGTGACCTAGCAGCCACTATTCTAGAGAATGAAGCTCACGATGGTATGGTAGTTGCACAGGAAATTATGAGAGTCATGGGTGAAATAGCTAAAGCAATTATCGAGAGAGACGATCAAATCCTTGTTGATTGCATGGCTCATTTAGATGAAATAATTTGTAACAACAAGCCTTAACGGCTTAATTAAAGGTGATATTATGAGTAACAAAACATTTGCAGAAGTAATGGAAATACTAGATGTTATCGAAGGTGCTCTAAATGAAATCGCGAGCAGCGTGGGGCACACTGATTTTGAGACGTTTTCTCAAAAAGAAGCTCTGCTAGAAGCAGCATAATGAAGAGGCGCATTGAGCGCCTTTTTTTATACCTAAATTAAACTCACCTTTGGCCCAAATTTAATAGCATCTTCTAAATGACTTGGTGCAAAGTGCGCGTAAACCATTGTTTGCTCAATCTTTGCATGACCAAGTATCTGCTGTAACACTAAAATATTACCTCCGTTCATCATAAAATGACTCGCAAAAGTATGCCGTAGAACATGGCTGCACTGCCCCTTTGGTAAGTTAATGTCAGTTTTATTTACCGCCCTTTCGAAGGCTTTTCTACAATCTGCGAATAGTGGCCCTGACTTTTTAGGGATCTCATTAAACAGCTTTTCACTAATTGGTACAGTTCGGTTCTTTTTGCCCTTGGTATTAATGAAGGTGATGCGATAACTGTCGCCTGATTTGATAACTTGAGAACCTTTTAAATTACACGCTTCACTTATCCTGCAACCTGTTGCCAAACAGATTTTAGAAACGATTAAGATATGCGGGTTAGTTGATCGCTTTAATTCATTAAGCAAAGTAATTATTTCGTCTTCCATCAAAAATGAAAGCTCAGTTTGTTGTAGTTTGAAAGGCTTAATTTCAGCAAGAGGATTCGGATATTTTAACTCCCCTACTTCAATTAACTTATTGAACATACTCTTAATTAATACAAGGTCATTATTAGCTGTTTTCGGGCTTATTGGTGTTTCACCCGACATACGTACACCACGCCATTTAACAAAATCTTTAGCCTGTAAATTCATAGCAATTGGGTTGTTCAACGCTTCACAAATCATTTCTAATTTAGCTAAAGCCCGCTGCGGTGAAGCATAAGTTTGACCATGAACTTTGTACCAAAGCTGGACTAAATCAGATAAGTAACGACTATCAATTTTCTCTTGCTTCCAAGGCTTATCCTCCGCCTCAGCAATAGTATGATTTACAAATCGTTGCGCCTCGCCACGTGTAGGAAAAACCTTTCTAATCCTACGGCCATCAGCACCCCAAGGACGAATATCAACTTTGTAACCACCATCAACTTTTTTGATTGTCATAACTTTTCTCAAGGCATAAAAAAACCGCTAAAAAGCGGCTTTCATTCGTTTTGTGTTGGAAGCACAAAGCGAAAATCGTTTGTTGTTTGCCCATTAAAAATATATCCGTATACCTAAAAAGTCAACAACAAATATTTACTTTAAACTCTAGGTAAGTTTAAAAGCGTTGTCTGTATTTCTAACAAAGCTAATTTAACAACATAATTACCACGGGTCAAAAAACTTTGCTTTAGAATGATATTTATACTATTTTAATGTTGTCGGCTTATCTGCCCATAGCTCCATGCTCCCGACTTCTATTGGGCATTACTTATTTTTCAAGTTGCTGAACTTAGTTTCTGTTGCTTTTGCTTCAAGTAAATTTAATTTTGATAAAAACTAAACTCTAACTCTGATAAATAAAGGAAATATTATGCCTCCTGAATATTGGGTATATGCAATGTATGGTTCACTTTTGCTACCATTCATTTTCGCCCCTATAGACTCTGATAGTAATAAACCATTAGAAGAGCTTGCTAACGAACTGCTAGTGCAGTACAAAAATATAAAGCAACTGCCATTAAATGAACGCTTTGATGAAAAGCAAAAGTGGGACTCGCGATTATCTTTATATCTAGAAAGATGTGAAACTGAAAATCATATCCCTGAGTTAAAATTATCGTGAGTACAAACACATTTATTTGTCCTGCTTGCAACCTTTTAAATTTCAGGACTAAGGAAAACTCTTACAGGAAATCACTCCGATTAAAGCCTCCAAATATTGATGACTTAATCACTTATATTTCAGAAGTTACTATTTGTTCAGGTGTTGATTGCAATCAGGTGACAATAGTTGCGTACATTAAAACAGGCGGATTAAAACAGACAAAAGATGACAAGGTTTTATTTCAAACTGTTGTTAGACAATGACTAAAATGCAGCTTTAATGCTGCATTTTTTCTATTCTTTTGACAATTATCGCTGATGTAGTAACTAGCCGATCTTCATTTAGTTCAGGCAGTATTCCAAGTTCATGACTTTCATACAATCCCTCTTTAACCTCGTTAATCAACGCCTTTCTATCAAATACAGGTTTACTTTCACTAAACAATAGCCAATCCATTGAAATTTGTTTTTCTATCGAGGCCTGAACACACTGAGGAAATGGAATTGATCCCTTTTTTGCCATTTGCGCGGCCCAGTTACCATTTTTTTCAAAATAAATTGATAACTCAGTTAAGTTTTTAAAACCATATAGAACCCTAATAGTTTCAAACACTTCTTTAGAATCTTTTTGCATTTTGGATACCTACAAACCAAAACCCATACAAAAAACCGTTTGACCGATATATAAAATGGGTTTACGCTATTTTTCATTGAATTAACTCTCTTAAAGATAATATAGCATGAGCAACCAATTAATTTTATCTATTCCAGCCCCTATTTTGACATATCAAGAATATGCACGCTTACAGGGCTTAACGGTTCAATGTGTTGCTAGTGCGGTCTTTGCTGGGAAATTACCCGTCTATACCCCTCCTTGCTCACCAAATGAAAACCCTGCAAGAGTAAAAAAATATATCAACATGATTGCGCTTTATGCCGAAGCAGCCAAAGCCGCAAATATTGATATGGCTTTAACTTCTGATAAGCAGGTTTAAAAATGGCTACCCTATCAACTGAACAATACTCTGAAATATTTCCGTTAAATACAGCTATTAATCTAACTGCTGGGTTGCGCCCTTCATGTGCTGCCAAAGATATATTTGAAAATGTTTCAAAGCCAATGAAAGAACGTTTTTTTAATTTTGAAGCTTGGCGCAATCGCATTTTTGAACGTCATTCAAACCTTGCACACATGCTGAGTACTGGGTATTTCCTTGCTGAAAAATTTAACGATTTAGCAGAGGCAAATAAACGTTTAAAAGCAGCCGATAAGGTTTTAACCATTGGTAATTTCAAATATGGGCATATAAATTTATCTTGCTCTGATGATGAATTAATAGAAATTTCTGAGCAAAAAGCGCGTTACTGTGAATTAAAAATTAGTAAGCACGGTTATCAATTATCTATTTATAAATTACTTTCTGAATACTTAACCTCTTTTGATATACAACCACCTGAATTAGCCTCCCCTTTTTGTACTTACTTAGCCGCTGACTCACTTAAAGGTGTATTAAACAGATTTGCTGACCCAATTTTTTGGCGCCGTAAATTACGCAAAACCCAAGCATTCACCATAGAGCAATTAGCTCGTGATTTTCGACTTGTCCATAAAAAAGCAAGTGCTTATGTTTCACAACCTACTATTCAAAGTCGTAGAGACAGAAAGCGTAAATCAGCTGAATTAATGTCTAACTTATTTGTTGTTCCAAATGATGCAAACCCATTTGATGAATTTGAAACACTGCAATCAATTATTGAGCGTTCTCATACAGCTGGAAAACAGCAAGCAGCCGAATTAATGGTGCGAATTCGTGGTTTTGAAGAACTAGCAGACATGCATGGTCATCGCGGTGAGTTTTATACATTGTCTGCACCTAGCCGTTATCACTCAGTACATCACACTGGTATACCCAACAATAAATATGACGGCTCAACACCACAACAAGCTCAAGACTATTTTAATGGTATTTGGAAACGTGCCCGCGCTTTATTCTCAAAACAAAATTTACGCCCTTATGGATTCCGTGTTGTTGAACCACATCATGACGGTTGCCCACACTGGCACATGCTTTTATTCATGGAAAAAGGCGATGCAATACAAGTTCGCGCAATTTTGAGAAAACTATGCACGGAAGATACTCCGACAGAATTTAGAACCAGTAGAACTCGCTTTAAACCTATTAGAATTATCAAAAGTAAAGGCTCTGCTGCTGGTTACATAGCTAAATACATTACTAAAGCTGTGACTGGTGACAGCATAGACAAAGTGATTTGCTCGCAAGCGGGTGAAATGAAAATACTTCCAGCGGATGCCGCAGAACGCGCATCTACTTGGGCGAGCACGTTTGATATTAGGCGTTTTCAGCAAATTGGCGGCCCTTCGGTCACTCTTTGGCGTGAACTTAGACGATTAGGCCAAGGTGATACTGGCAAATGTGAGGTTGCAAACGCAATGAATACAACACTAGATACTGTTTCGAAATACGCATTAGAAAAAGTGCGTCATGCAGCTGACTCATCTGATTGGAAGGCCTTTTGTTTAGCGATGGGCGGAGTACAGGTTAAGCGTAAAGAACAAACCCTACGCATTCATTACCAAATTCCCGACATTGTAGACCGTATTACAGGTGAAATTAGTCGCTCAGAATCGAAGTCACCTTACTTCACTACAAAATATGGAGACCAGCCAGCTAACCGGATTTTAGGCGTTGCGTGGGATGCTGTTGTAGTAATCACTCGCCGTGGAACTACTCAAATACTCACTGAAACTGACCTTAAAGCACAGCGAAAAATCATGTGCGGTGTATCAGAACAAATACAAGGTTGGCACGATGACGGGCGTTTATTTGCACCTAGTGAAGAAGATATGCAGTTCCTAGAATCTTGTGCAATCGAAGACTACCAAAACATGTGCTTGTTCATGGACTACGAAGCTTTGGCTTCTAATGTCTCAAGCGACGAAGTCGCGCCCTTGGACTTGTGTCATTAAGTGTAACCTGAGGCAATTTATGGATCATCAGCAGCGAATTATAGATTTAATAACTTCACAGAAACAATTAATAGAAGACTACTCAAAGGAGCAATAACTATGGCTAGCATCGAAGGTGCAATTACAGATTTAAAAATCGTAAACAAAACGGATGACAAAGGTGTTCCCTTGCCTGTGGCTGGTGAATTTAAATTTCATACAAAAAGCCCTGCAAGCATTTGGAGTGTAAAGGTAACGCCTGACCAAGTTGAAAGTGGTGTTTATAAGCAACTAGAAAAGCTGCAATCAGACCCTAGTGGCTGGGGCTTAAAACCAGTCTTATTAAACCTTGAATACTACGAAGGCGCTAACGTAGCCCGCCAGATGGAATGGAAAGGCTTCCGACTTAATTCGATTGCTGATACAGAGCAACCAAAAGGCTGATTGTCATGGAAATTAGCCCTGAGCAATTTAACGAGTTAATACTGAATATGCGTCTTATCTATGACGCGATCTTTTGCGCAACCTTGGCTATTTGTTTTGGCCTAGGCGCAATTAAAGGGGGTCAAAGGTGATTACTTTGTCTTCTTATTTTATCGGTGCTTTTGCCCTAGGTTGGGTATTTGGCGCTTTACCTAAGTACTTTGAAAGGATGATTGAGGTTTCTACATCATGAAAAAACATATTTTAAAAAACAAGCTTGTCAAAGCTGGGATTGTAAGTTCATTACTGGTATCAAGTTCAGCTTTTGCTGAATCAGCGTTACCACCCGGTATTACTACAGCATTCACTAATTTTTTAACTCAAATCAATGAGCTTGAAACATTAGCATGGACTGTAGTTCCAGTGATTGTTGGTGGTTTCATTTTAATTAAATTATTTAAACGCTTTTCTAATCACGCTACTTAATTCTAATTATTACATCAACTATAAGACCAGCAAACTGTTGGTCTTATTTTTTCTAAAAAGGAATTATCATGGATCCTATCGAATCATTTTTTATATTCATCTTATATGCGATTTACTTCTGTCTTGCAATTTCCTGCAGTGCCTATCTCTTTTTAATTCAACAGTTAACTTACCCAAATATCCACTTGGACCTTTCATTGTTCATTTTATCACATTTTGTCCCCATGCTTTTTGTTTCTCTGTTTTTGAAAATGCACAAAATTACACTTGGTTATTAAATTGAAAAAAATAGTAATTAAAATAACTTTGTTTATCAGCCTAACATTAACTTTATTCGCTTCTTCAAATGAACAATGCCCTGCAACTGCCGAGCCTGTAGATAACCCACAAATAACACTTCCCGATTTTGATTTTTTTTATCAAGCATATTCAGCTGATAGTATTGTTATCTTTAAGCCTACAAACGACTATTCTGCTCGCTTTCAAGTGGTAGAAGCCTATTGGAGCCTTTTAGAGTCTTGTCCTAGCAGTTTTGGGGATTTTAGAATATGGACATATGAGCGTTTACCTGCAAATGGTGATACACAACAACGAGCTTGTGGTTATAAATATAGTAGAAACAAAAACTGCCCCACTAATTACTCGTTTAACCTATCAACTGAGTTATGCGAGGTTATAGACCCAACACTTTGCGGGACTGCTCCCGTTGAAAACTGCCCTGATGGATTCCCACCTGATTTATTGGGCTACCCAAATTGTGATAGACCTGATTTACAACAATGCTCCGATGGCTCCTATAAGCTTGCTACAGAAATTTGTTCAACTGAGCCTGTTGAGCCCGACCCAATAGAACCGGACCCAGTTGACCCCGACCCTGTTACTCCGCCCGATTCTGGTTATGATGATTCGCAATTAATTCAAGTTATAAGGGATTTTAAAGATCAAGAAAAAGCATCTTCTGAACGCTTAAGCGGTGCTATAGGTGATATTAAAACTCAAGTACAAGATTCATCTGAAAGCTTAAAATCAGCAATAATTGATAATATTGAAAATCAAACTTCTAGTATTAACCTTTCAATAGACCAGCTCAAACAAACTAATGACTCAAATGCTGCTTTAAATAGAGATGCTATTTTTACGGTTTCCCGAGATATACAAAACTTACAGGCAAGTACACAAAGCCAATCTGACAACATAGTTAATGCCATTGCAAATCAGACCACAGCCCTCAATTTCAACGTGGATGATACTAACTCTAAGCTTGACCAAACTAATGCGATACTTGCAAGAATAGAAGAAAATACCCAAAAGTGTATCCCCTCTGAAACCAACTCATGCCCTGCTGAGTGTGAACCTACACCTGAAAATAACCATTGTGAGACACCGCACGGTTTAACGTCCGAGCAAATAGAGAATACATTAAATGAAGTGGATGGATTCTTCGATGGTTTAATGTCTGAGTACACTAATTATTTTGAAACTCAAATTAACGAAATTAAAGATGGTTCACCTTTAGGCGCTGAAATGAATGAGTCTGCATTATCTGAATTTATGAACTATTTCACTTCATTCTTACCCTCTGCAAGTACCTGCATACCTTTACTTTTATATGAACGTGATGGCAAACAATACTTTATTACGTGTGAGTTCTCAGACAAATTCAAATCACTTTTTGGATGGCTGCTTGGTCTATATACGATTTTAAAATTAGTAACTATTTTGATGTCGGGTATCACTCCTCGTAGTGTACAAACACAAACAAGTTTCTTTTAATTAGGAGATAAAATGCCAGTATTTTTACTACCAATAATCGCGGGTGCAGCAAACCTTATGCGCCTTCCTGCACTAGTCGCATTTCTGGCTGGTATATTTGGTCAATTAGTTGCATTTTTCGCAAAGTGGATGACAACCAAATTAGCAATGCAGTTGACTATCATTACCGCTCTTGTCGCATTAACAGTAGCAGCTTTTGCAGCCATAAAATCATTAATGCTCGGTATCTCATTAGTAGCCCCTGATTACCTTGTACATGCTGCATCTTTAGTAATACCTGATAATGCAGCCTTATGTGTTGCAGCTTTAATCAGCGCACATGCAATTCGCTATGTTTGGGTTTGGAAAGTGTACTTCATCGAATCATTTGGAAGAGGTAAATAATTATGCCCGTACACTTTATTACAGGTAAGTTAGGCGCTGGAAAATCACTAAACTCAGTAAATAGAATCAAAGAAAGACTTGAAAAAGGTCTTCCAGTTGCTACGAATCTAAATATAAACCTTGTGAACATGATAGGTCGCGATAAAAAAAACACGCGTCTTTATAGGCTACCAGATAAGCCTGAATTATTTGATTTTGAAACGATCGGAATTGGCAACCGCTCATACGATGAATCAAAAAATGGCCTTATCGTTCTTGATGAATGCGGTACTTGGTTTAACTCTCGCACATGGAACGATAAATCACGACAGGATATTATTAACTGGTTTTTACATGCTCGTAAAAAAGGTTGGGATATTGATTTTCTAATACAAAATATAAGCCTTGTAGATAAGCAAGCAAGAGAAGCGCTAGGTGAGTTGGTTGTTCATTGCAGGCGGACAGACAAGCTAAATATTCCCTTTATAGGCGGCTTATTTAAAGTTTTGACAGGCTCAAAGTTACCCCTACCAAAAATCCATTTCGGAATAGTTAAATACGGTACTTTGCCAACTTCTTTAACTGTTGATAAGTGGGTTACAGTCGGTATAAGGCTTTATAGTTGCTATGACACTAAGCAAATTTTTACACCTGACTACGAACATGGAACATATTCAGTTTTACCAAGCTATTACACACATGGACGCTATCAACTACCTATGACAGCAAGGAATATTATGCGCCTTACAAAAGTTTATTTAAAAAAGCACTCTAAAACCAAATTATTATTCTTAGGCGCACTTTTACCGATGCTCTACATTTATTTTTCACAACCTGAAACAGTAATGCCAGATATCTCCAAACCATCAATTATTGATACAAAAATTAATTTTAAAGATTATAAAATCACATCTTTTAGTGAATTACCTAATGCTACTAATTTTATAATTCAAACTTCCAGTGGCAATGCCATAACCTCAGAGTTTTTAGTCGCTAAAGGTTATAAAATCAATGTAGTTACTCCTTGTAATATTCAATTAAACAAAGGAGATTCTAATGAAAATATTTTTTGTTAGCCTACTATTTATATCCTTTTCAAGCTTCTCTGAAACTGCTTTTCAATTAAAGAATGCACCGATAACAGATCTAACATCTTGGGTATCAGATGCTACTGGAAAGTCTATTATTGTTTCTCAATCAGCAAGTCAAACATTGGTAACTGCACATATACCTAAATTAAGTAATATGGACGTTATTTTATTACTAGAGCAAATTTGTAAATCGAATAACTTAATCGTTTTAAATTACGGCGATTATATCCGTGTTGAAAGCGATGAAAGTCAAATCATAACTGTTGGCGCTCTTCAGTCTAGAGTGTATAGCTTTACTCATATACAAAACGACAAGCTGCTTCCTTTATTTAAACAAGCAATTGAAACACCTGAATCAGACAAGAAGTTTATGGAAAAAGTTGATGATGTAAAATTTCAAATACCAAGCGTAACCCCTCTTCCAAATTCAAATTCATTACTTGTAATTACGACTCCTGAGGCTCATGAAAATCTAGCAAACCTAAGAAGCGCCCTAGACAAAAATATCAGACAGGTTTTAATAGAAGCCGTTATTATGGAAACTGATGCAGGGGATGGTTCATCTATTGGTATAGACTTATCAACAGCACTAAAAAATACAGGCTTCACCTTAACATCAAACCTTCTAGGCGCTTTAACGTCCACCCAACCTTTAACTGGAGGCTCTGCGGTCTATTCATCAGGTGGTGATTTACGCGCTGTAATTAGTGCTATATCAACCGAAAAACACACTAAAATTTTATCTACACCTACACTCCTTGTTATGGATAGAGAGCGTGGTGCTATATCTGTTGGACAAAACGTACCTTTTTTAATTGCTCAAGACACGACCGATGGCGGTAGAGTTTCAACAAGAATTGAACGTCAAAACGTAGGTGTCTCACTGAGCGTTATCCCTCATGTACTCGAAAATGGCAGCGTAATATTAAAAATCAACCAAGAGTCATCAAGCGTTACAGACTCAACTTTTGCAAGTGATATAATTACAAACCAACGTTCAATACAAACAACTGTTTCTGTATTTAATGGCCAAACTATCGTTTTAGGTGGGCTAGTAAGCGAAGAAAGTAGAAAAAGCCAAAAAGGAGTACCAGTTTTAAAAGATGTGCCATTTATAGGTAGCCTTTTTAAAACTGAAACCATTAATAAAGTTCAAAGAGAGCTAACTGTTATGATTAAAGTGCAACTTTTTTGATTGCAAAAACACAGCCAGGATTGCAACCGGCAAAGCAAAAATGATTGCAAAACCTACTTATTATCCTGGCCTAAAACCATAGTTTAGATTGCACCTTATGCGTTTACGCATGTAGGCCACACATAAATATTAAATTTATATTCAATCTAAAATGGCCGCAGCCGCGAAGCGCCCAATACTTTACCTAGGCACATACGCCGAGCGCAGCGCGCTCCCCTTTGATAAACCGTTCTCTTATATACCTTTTTTATGCTCTAGCGCCGCTTGCGGTGCTGGGGCATAAAAGAGGTATATAATTTGGTTTAGAAATTTAATCGACGCTAAACTCAAAACTAGAGATATTTTCTAATTTCATGACTTTAACTGAGTTAGTTTCTTTGTTCCAAAGAAATAAATACTTATCCGTGACATCAATGTAGGTGTATTTTGATATTTCACCATCTATTTTAAGCTGCTGGTTTTTATTTTTCCTTATCTCCGCAACATTATTTCCCATCGGAAAGGAATTAAAAACTAGAACTAAGCTTATAGAAATTATACAAAATCGATAAAGTGCATATGGGAAGTTTTTCTTGAACAAAGGTAAATTCATGAGAATCAGAGTTACCCCAAACGGTAACAACATAGTTATTGTCATAAATTTTATGCAGCCATTAATAAATAAAGCAACAAGTATAACGAAGAACACCAAAAGCAACCCTGACCAAACTCTAATTTTTCTGTAGTCAATCTCAGGAGAATTTTCATCCTCTTTATGAGGAAATGCTCCCTCAATAATAACTAATGGTACATAAATTAAGAGAACAAGCACAACAAACGTAGAAATTGGGTAAAGTCCATACTTCAATACATCAGCTAAGGTAATATAATTCAGTATATTTATATTAAATGCCTGCCAGAAACCAAATAAGTATAGAAGTGACAATACCATCCCAATTACTGTGGAAATTAATATGAATTTTTGGATCTTTTCCATAAGTTCCTTCCTTAAGCAAAGTCGATGTGGGCACTAAGTGGACAAGTTCAATAGAAATAAAAAAGCCAGTTAAAGCATAATGCTCTAACTGGCTGTTTTGTATCACTTTAAAGTGGTGGAGCTGGGGGGATTTGAACCCCCGTCCGAAAAGCCTCGACCGTCGGTACTACATGTTTAGTATTGTCATTTAATTAACCTTTAAGTCCCGGACAAACACGGTAAGTAAAGGCGAGGCCGCTTAGTTTTAGCGCTTCAACCCCGGCCAGGGTTTCCGTCGCGATCAGGTGTTAGGGTGACACTCCAAAATCCAGTCCACAAGAATACATGGAAGGAGCGCTAGCTAGCCTAAGCTGCTAGAGAGTAGTTATCGTCGTTTGCGATTACTTTAAGTTGCGGCTTTTTAACGAGGCAAACCGCACCTCGACATGCACCTTGGGCTTCTTGAATTCCGTCGAATCCTAATCAGCCCCTGAATTAGTAAACTCATTCAGAGCGTGCAGCCAGTATAACCGAGTAACGCGCTGATACTCAAGGCCCTTTTATGCTTTATTTTATATTGCTATGTAGTTGCGGATTAAACACGCAACAAAATGTTACTATTCTCTCCTAGAACAAGCAAAGCAGTAACATTTACTTAACAATATTTGAAAGTTATGTTCAAATGGTCTGCTACTTTGAAAATGCCTGACTATGGGTTTTAGCCGAGCGGCATATAAATAAAAAACATCTACATCCAAAATAATAAAAACAGGCATATTACATAGGAAATTAATAAATGTCGTTGTTTATACATAACCCTGTAACGGGTTTTGTGTCACTGCTTGAGCACCCTAAAAATAGCGGTTTCCCAGTGACAAGTTCGCAACTTATTGAGTTAATCGAACAGTCTCCGTTTGCTGATTTTGCTATAGTCAGTGCAAATATTGGTAAGTTATTCTCACCGAGCAAAAACTATCAGGATGATTCTTTAATTGTTGCTCGTGCACTCGATGCGTCGATATTCATTCAAGTTGATGAAAAAAATATGGTCGCTGAAGCCACATTAACCACGGCTAAAGGTGGGGCCTTAATGTCGATTGACAAGGCTCGCGAAGCACTCGTTAATGCTGGCGTATTACATGGCATTAGCACTCGTGCACTGGACAATTTTTTAGGTCAGCAATTTGACAAGCCTGCGGGTGTTTCCTATAGAGCGATTGTTGCTCATGGTCGTAGACCAAAAGAAGGCAGCGACGCTAAATTTGTACGTTTGTACGTTTGTGCGCTACAGCACAAGATCGTGTATTGAGTCCACAAGCAAAAGAAGGTGGTAAGGTCGATATGCGCAATTTAGGCGCGATCATCACTGTAAAACCGGGCACTCCTCTAATGCAGCGTGTTGCTGCAACTCCTGGGGAAGATGGTTATACGGTATTTGGTGATGTGCTGCCCGCCATACCAGGTAAAGATCTACCATTGCAACCATTTGAAGGCACTAAACTCGATCCAACTAATCCCAATGTACTGATTGCAGATTGTAAAGGTGTGCCTGTCGCCCTCCCTCGTGGTATGCGCGTTGATGACGTGTTGTGTTTTGATAATGTTGATATTGGCACCGGTCATGTTGATTTTGACGGCAGCGTAATTATCAGTGGCGATATAAAAGATGGTATGCACGTGCGTGCCAGTGGTGATATCACGGTATTGGGATTTGTTGAATCAGGCCAGATCGAAAGTGCCAGTGCGGTCACAATTATGCTTGGTGCAATTGGTCGTAAGCGTGAAAATGACGAAGCGTTTACTTGCAAAATTAAAGCCGCTCGGACTATTTCAATTGGCTATGCCCAGTATTGCCATATTCATAGCGAACACGATCTCTTTATTGAACGACAAGCATTACATTGTGACTTGAGTGCTCGGCGGTTGATCCGCGTTGGTAAAGCAAATAATCCGCGCGGTAAAATTATTGGCGGCAATATTTTAGATGCCATGCGAATTGAAACCGGAGAGCTAGGTGCCCCATCGGGCACAAAAACGCGAGTTTTCATCGCGCAGTATTGGCATGACTTGAGACAAAAACAATTGCAAATTGCCGATTTTGAAAAACTGTTAGCCACTAAATCCGCAGCATTAAAGCAAGCACGTAAAAAAGCAGTTAAAATTCCAGCACCAGCAAAACGACAATTATTTTTAGAAAAAATTAGTGCCAGCGAGCAACAAATTAATATTCGTATTGCCAACACCAAACGTAAAAAACATTTAGTAAAACAAAAAATAGCTCAGCTTTTAGCTACTAGCCGTTTAAAAATTAATGAGTTAATGCATCCCGGTGTGGAGCTAAAAATCGCAAAAGATTCAAAACAATTTTCGCGTATTTATCCGCCCCACTTAGTTAAAATGAGCGAAGGTAAAATTACTCAGTCGTTTTAACGGCTGAGTCTTCGTTATGACCAGCTTGCTCTGCATCTTCTGGCACTTCTTCAGCTAAAGGCCAGCCACCCAGCTGTTGCCAACGATTAACTATCAAACAATATAGCTCTGCCGTACGTTCGGTGTCATATAATGCTGAATGAGCCTGTTTGTTGTCAAATTCAATGCCAGCTGCACGACATGCTTTAGCAAGTACCGTTTGACCAAGTGCCAAACCCGCTAATGAGGTTGTGTCAAAACTAACAAACGGATGAAATGGCGTACGCTTAATATTATTACGTTCTATTGCTGCATTTAAAAAACCATGGTCGAACGCCGCATTATGAGCAACAACCACAGAACGCTGACACCCCGCTGCTTTTTGAGCTTTACGTACCACTTTACAAATTTCTTTGATCGCTTCCTCTTCAGATACTGCGCCACGTAATGGCGAGAAAGGATCAATACCATTAAAATCAATAGCGGCTTGTTCAATGTTTGCGCCTTCAAATGGCTCAACATGAAAATGCACAGTATGATCAATACTGAGTAGGCCTTCATCATCCATTTTTAATACTGACACCGCAATTTCTAACAGTGCATCGGTTACTTTATTAAAGCCTGCAGTTTCAACATCAATAACCACCGGGAAAAAGCCACGAAAGCGTTTTGCGAAAAGAGTTTGTTCAGTATTTGCCATAGTATTCTTGGTTTGCCAGAGTAAGCTGGCTATTATGTCAAAAATCATAGTGGCTAGGCTAGCGCTTTACAGATTAAATTAACACTTACATTTAGGCATATAACTTGCTTTACTTAACTAGAACTAGAGCTAGCTAACGACACTTTGATGACTGTTAGCCTCTGTAAATGCAGCTTTTGCCAAGATATTGGCGTAATAAATTGTTGGAGATCCCGTAATGAAGCTTTCAATGCTGTTTATCAGTCTAAGCATTGCAACTGCATGCCTTTCAGATACGGCCAGCGCTGCAATGCGCCAGTACACAGCCACGGCAGATAACTCACAATGGGAAGTTGTAAAAACAACTCGCTTACAATGCCAATTAAATCATGAAGTTCCATATTATGGCGAAGCTATTTTCAGCGCTACCGCGAGCAAAAATAAAGACCTGCTATTTAACTTGGATATGGTTGTCCGTCCTGACAATTACAGTATTGCTGGTTTAAAAGCAGTCCCGCCAATCTGGCGAGCAGGTTTACCAGCACGTGATATTGCTGACATGAAATTACTACGAAAATTTGACGGCGAACTGGGTAACAAAACGGCATGGGAAATGTTGACCGAGCTTGAAAAAGGCTACCAACCTACTTTTTATTACCAAGACTGGCAAAATAGTGCCGATAAAATTGCCGTTGGCTTATCGAACATTAATTTTAAACAAGCCTATTGGGCATTTTTACAATGCCGCGATGAATTACTGCCATACAGCTTTGAAGATATTTCCTTCACGATTATGAATTATCAACCAAATACCAGTAAACTTACTAAATCATCAAAACAACGTTTAGATAAAATTGCTGAGTATTTAAAGTACGATACGACGATTGCGG
The DNA here is from genome assembly GCF_014163675.1 of Pseudoalteromonas sp. SR44-5. Classification (NCBI taxonomy): domain Bacteria; kingdom Pseudomonadati; phylum Pseudomonadota; class Gammaproteobacteria; order Alteromonadales; family Pseudoalteromonadaceae; genus Pseudoalteromonas; species Pseudoalteromonas sp. SR44-5. Next base: position 230,260 of record NZ_JACJDT010000001.1, on the reverse strand, counting down.
CTATTTCGATTGACTCATACACAGATAGCTACGGTGGTCGTTGGAACAACTTAGAGCTGTCTAAAAAACGAGCTCAAGCGATCAAAGAATATATGGTGAGCCTAGGAATTGATGAAACTAAAGTTGAAACGCAAGGCTTTGGTGAAAAACGTCACGTAGCGACTAACGATAATATTTTGGGCCGCGATAAAAACCGCCGCTTAGTGATACAAATTGAGAAAATGTAGCTAAAAGAAGTAATGCCTTTTAGCTACATGACGACTGTTGTTAAGGGTTAAGCTTTTTAAACGTGGCTCTTTTTTTCAACCAACCATCACCAAACTGAAACACCGCTAAGCTCAGTAATATGATGGCAGCGCCAATAAGTAATTGTTGATCAATTGCTTCATTATTTAACCAGCCCCCTAAGCCAATCGCAAAGCTTGGTGTGATCAAGGTGGTTAGCGCCACGGTACTAGCTGGTAATTTTTGTAACACATGAAAATAAGCAAGCGAACCAACCAATGAGCCAAACACGCCCAAATACACAATTGACCACAGTGATTTTACTGTCCACGTACTCGTATTGAGCTCACCATCGAACAACCACCAAGTAATAAAAAATAAGGGCGTAACAAATACTAATGCACCAAATGTGGTCGCCATTGGATGAATAGCAATTTTTATTCGCTTGATCATCACCCCACTTAAACTAAAAAAGCACACAGCCATAAATACGTAAGCTAAACCCTGCATTTGCATCAATGAGCCTTGCATGTGTTTTTCACTTACCAAAAATAACCCCAATAGCGCAAATGCTAACGCAATTAGTTTAACAACGCTGAATTTTGGCTCGTTGAGTAATCGCTGTGCTAATAAACCAGATAAAATTGGTGCCAGACCAAACATTAATGATATCAGCCCTGATGGAACTGTTTTAGCTGCCATATAACTCAACAGCATGCCACCATATATGCCGATACTCGAATAACCATACAAAAAACACGCACGACGGTGCCAAGGGACACGAATATTAGCAATCGCCACAACTAATGCAGCCAGCACTAATCCTATCGACATCCGTAACAATACCGCGAGCGTTGGTGTAACAGACTCACTGCTCCAAACAATTCCCAAAGGCGTTGTTGACCAAATTAAGACCATTAAAAAATATGATGCTTTAACGCTCACAAGCGGATCCTTTTAGCAAAGTGGCGATAACAAAGAGGAAGGAGATACAGCACTAACCGCTTTGAAATCGCGGTTAGTAAAAAACAACTTAACCGCAGCGCAGCAATGGGCGCACAACTGATAGATTCAGCCATGGGCGCATGGTTAGGGCTCGGTTAACTTGTTGCATGTAAATAGTATTCTTAATAATAAATTGAATTTATAGAAATAGCAGAACTGGTTAATAAGTCAACTGCTAGAGTGGTTTTTATACCAAAAACTGACTTCACAATGATGGCTTGTAAATCATAAGTTACATTTAATTTCTTTGATTTGTAACAAAACTATTTAAGTTTGTGCCAACTAGTTATATCTTGCCTGCCTCTCACGATGTTTTAGGGGCAAAAAGTGCTTAAAAATAAAACAATAGGCAGCATGTTAATTGTTGCAGGTACCACTATCGGCGCAGGGATGTTGGCGCTACCAATCGCTTCTGCGGGACTTGGCTTTACAACCGCATTAGCATTAATTATTTCAATATGGGCGTTAATGACTTATACCGCATTATTAATGCTCGAATTACATCAACATGCTGATCGCGATGCCACGCTAAATACGTTAGCAAAATCATGGTTAGGTAAACGCGGCCAATATCTGGCTAATTTTTCGGTGATGTTTTTATTCTATGCGCTTTGCTCAGCTTACATTGCAGGTGGTGGTGCGCAACTACAAGAAAAAATAAATAACGGCTTTAGCCTCGATATTGCTCCGCAAGTAGGTTCAATCATTCTAGCGATTGTAATAGGCACAGTTGTTACCTTAGGCACCAGTAAGGTCGATAAGCTAAACCGAGTGTTATTTAGCATCAAAATTGTGGTACTGGCGAGCTTATTTTATATGTTAACCCCGTATGTTCATGGCCAACATTTACTCGAAATGCCCATTGAACAAGGCCTTATTTTATCAGCTATTCCTGTGGTATTTACCTCTTTTGGTTTTCATGGTTCGATCCCATCGATCGTTAAATATGTTGGTTTAGATATTAAAACCTTACGCCGTGTCATGATTGCCGGAGCAGCTTTACCGCTGGTTATTTACATTTTTTGGCAGTTGATCAGCCAAGGTATGATGAGTCAAGCTGAATTACTAAAAAGCTCTGGCTTACCAGGCTTTGTGGCAAGTATTGCCAGTATCGCTAATAACGCAGCTGTTGCCACTGCAGTTAACCTATTTGCAGACTTAGCACTGGCAACCTCATTTTTAGGGGTGAGCCTAGGATTATTTGATTTCTTTGCTGATGCCTTTAAAAAAGGAGATGGTAATAAAGATCGGATAAAAACAGCCCTCATTACTTTTATCCCGCCATTAGGATTTGCATTGTTTTACCCACAAGGTTTTATTATGGCGCTTGGCTATGCAGCTATCGCTTTAGTCGTACTAGCAGTGTTTTTACCCGTAGCAATGGTTTATAAGCAGCGTAGCAGCGATAAAGGCGGCTATACAGTGCGTGGTGGTAATTTTGGTCTGGCAGTAGCGGCGCTTTGCGGCGTGCTTATTATCAGCGCCCAAGGGCTGCAGATGGCAGGTTTAATCCCCGCGATAGGTTAATGCAAAAAGGCACCTAAATGGTGCCTTTTGGTATTTTAACTAACTTGAGTTAGATTAAACATGTGTTTAACTCAATCATCAAGCTTTGCAAATAGCTTTGGCAAATCTTGCTCTGCTATAGGCGGGCTATAATAATAGCCTTGCACTATAAAGCAGTTATTGTTTTGTAAAAACTCCACTTGTTCTATGGTCTCAACGCCTTCGGCTACCACATTCAATTTTAACTTTTGTGCCATCGCTATAATTGCCGCAGTGATCTCCATGTCATTTGGATCATCCGGTATATCTTTAACAAACGAGCGGTCAACTTTTAAAATATCAACTGGGAAACGTTTTAAGTAGCTCAATGACGAATAACCCGTGCCAAAGTCGTCTATCGATATTGACACGCCAAGCGCTTTTAGCTGATGTAATTGCGTAATTGCCGCTTCCACATTACCCATTAGCATACTTTCGGTTAATTCCAGATGTAACCGCTTAGCCGACACCTTGGTTTTCTTAATAATCGATGCCAATAATGGCACTAACTTAGCATCTTTAAACTGACGAGCAGAGAGATTAATCGAAATATTATTTTCTCGCCCTTGCGCTGCTAATCTTGCTGCAAACTCACACGCTTCTTGTAGCACCCAAGCACCTAACTCAACTATTAAACCTGTTGCTTCAGCTATTGGGATAAACTTGGTAGGTGGGATCATCCCTTCAGTTGGGTGGAACCAGCGGATCAAGGCTTCATAACCGACCACATGCTGAGTGCGACTATCAACTTGTGGTTGATAGAAAATCACAAATTGCCGTGCTTTGATTGCTAAACGCAGTTCGTTTTCAATAAACAGTCGCTCATTTGCTGCAGCATCTAATTCTTGGCTATAAAAGTGATAAGTATTACGCCCTTTTGCTTTAGCCTCATACATAGCTAAATCAGCGTGTTTTAATAACTGGTCTTCTTCTTTGCTATCATATGGTGCCATAGTAATGCCAATACTAGCACTAATAATGACCTCGTTATTGCCAAGCATTATTGGCACATTCAATGTTTTTTGAATCGTGTTAGCAACATCCATTGCATGCTCTTGACGCTCAATTCCACTGAGTAAAACTGCAAACTCATCGCCACCTAAACGGGCAATTGTATCTTCCGCTCGCAGTCGTTTTTTCAAACGGTTAGCAACCTCAACGAGTAGCTGATCGCCTGCATCATGACCAAGTGTATCGTTAATACGCTTAAACTCATCTAAATCAAAATAGAATAAAGCAAACGCATAATGGCCACGCTCTGCAAGCGCCATTGACTTACGTAATTGCATTCTAAAGAAGGTACGGTTAGCCAGCCCTGTTAAGGTGTCGAAATAAGCCAATTGCTCCATTTTCCGCTGGCTTTCTTTAACAAACGAAATATCCTGTGCTGAGGCAACATAACTGGTGATGCTGCCACCGTCTTCGCGAATTGGTGAGATACTGAGCGACACCCAGATTGGCTTTTTATCTAGACCTTGGATCAAAGTATCGCCACGCCAATAATTTCGGCTGCGTAAATCAATATCAATGTCATCAACCAAAATAGCCATTTCTTTGGCGATAATACTTAATAGCGGTGACTGCATAAAGTGATTTTCTTCAAATCCGGTCATTTCTAACATTTTTGGATTGACGTATTCAATCACGAAGTTTTGATCGGTGATGACCACTGCAGTGCCAGAAAAAGCAACCGCTTTAGATAATCGATTTGCGGCTTTTTCGGCAATCTCTTTTTCTGTAATACGCTGATTCAGACCATCAATAAGCTTACGAATTTCAATAGCCATATCGCGAAAAGAGCCATTTAAAGTACCAATTTCGTCTTTATTTTCTTTTGGAAATTCAATTTGTAAGTGCCCTTTGCCAAAGCTGGTTACCGCATGTACTAATGAATGAATACGACGTAACACCAGTTGGTAAAGTGCTTGATGTAATAACAGTGCGACTAAAATGGCATATAAAATAAACAACCCAAAAAACTTCACTTTTAGCTCTTCAAGTGCTGAAAGTGCTGATGAACGTTTTTTGTAAATTCCTATATACCAGTCTAAATTATCAACTTTACGAATATTAATGATGTGCGTTTCACCATCTTGTACAAAAGAGTCTGCGTATTCTGGTAAATGCATTTTGATAGTTTGATTGATCAGCTCTTGTAGATCGCCATTAACAAAATCATGAGTGCGTAGTGGTTTGCCTGCTTTACCGTAGGTTTCGTAAAGATTTTTATTCAGATCAGGATGAGCAAGTAATTGCCCTTGGCTATCAAAAACAAATAAGTGCTGCTCCTTGTCACCGATCGGTAATTGCGAAATAAGCGTATCGAGTGCTAAATCGCTGCCAGTAACACCTAAAAATTCATTTTCAAGATAAACTGGCACCAGTAAACTCACCACCCATTTATGCCAAATTTTATCGTAGTAAACTTTAGACCACACAGCCGAGCGGGTTGGGTTAAGCGCTTCTTTTGCGTAATTAAAACTTTGATTATCAATAAACTGATGAGAGCCTGCAACATTCAGAGCCCAATTAGGTGGCGCAATACGGATAAAATTATCTTTGGTGATTAAATAAAAGTTAAAGAAATCTTGGATCAAGGTAGGCGCTACAATTTTCCATAGCGATTCAGAATCATTAATGAGTTTTTTATAAAAAGGTGAGTACTTATCTTGTGGCATAAAAGCCGCAGATAAACCATCATCAGAGGCACTGCGAATACTGCCATCGGGGTCAAAGCTGAGCTGCGCACTTTGGCTACTGAGCAATTGCGAGGAATTATAAAATAATTGGCTAGAGACGACATTATTCGCTTGCTCCGCAATATTAATTTTGGTTTTCACCAGAGTATTAAACTGACGGATCAGACGTTCGCTGGAATGCTTGAGAACTTCATGTTCTTCAAATACCAATTGTTTTTCTTCTGATTTTAGCATTAACACCGCTGCACAGATCCCAGCAATTAAACAAATTGCCGAAATTAACAGCGAAAGCTTCATACTCAACGAATTTACACCAAAGCGTGATGGTGGGCGTCTATACACCACAGGACAACCTTATTTTTAATAATTATTTTTATTTAAATTCACCTAAATAAATATACCAGATCCCTATTTAGATTTATAAATTTTTCGTTGAAATTACTGAAAAAATCCCATATCAAAAATAAACTATCCTTTGGCGGCGATAAAACCCGCTAGAGTGTTGACTTTATAGCCCACTCTCCATACATTAAGAGTATGAATATAATATTTTCGCAATTACATTTTTCGTTTTTTAGCTTCTTTAGATAGAAGAGGCTTACCTGTTTGCGAGATTAAATCAACCGAATAGCAAAGCCTCCCAATTGGGAGGCTTTTTTGTTTTTATTACCCAAAAGGTAATTTTTTGGAATGAGGAACCCAAAAATGACTAATGATGTACTTAATTCACTTAGACACGATATCAATGAAATTGATTCTGACCTATTAGTGCTATTAGCAAAACGTCGCCGTATTAGCCACGGCGTTGTAGAATATAAGATTGCTAATAATAAACCGATACGTGATGAGGCCCGAGAACTTGCCTTGTTAGAAAAACTCATCGGTTATGGTAAGTCTCTTGGTTTGGACGCTTATTATGTGAATAACGTTTTCCAAACAATTTTAGAAGATTCAGTACTTAATCAACAAGCCATGTTACAGAAGAACTTAAACCCAGATGCTATGAGTGAAACACACCGTGTTGCTTATTTAGGTGGTCAAGGTTCTTACAGCCAACTTGCTTGTCATAAATATTTTAGCCGTCGCCCAGGTAAACTTGTTGAAATGGGCTGCTCTAGCTTTGAACAGATCACTGGTAAAGTTGAAAATGGTCAAGCAGATTTTGGCTTATTACCCATTGAAAACACCAGCTCTGGCAGTATTAACGAAGTGTTTGATTTACTGCAACACGCACAAGTCTCCATCGTTGGTGAAGTAACCCACAGTGTTGAACATTGTTTATTGGTCACACCGGGTACTGAGCTTAGTCAGATCAGTAAGATTTTTGCTCACCCGCAACCATTCGCTCAATGTAGTCGCTTTTTACAAGGCTTAGGAGATATTCAACATGAAACATGCGATTCAACCTCAAGCGCTCTACAATTAGCATTAGATACCCCTAATAGCGCAGCAATTGGTTCAGCTCAAGCGGGTAAGAATGTGGGTTTAGAAGTGATTAAATCAGGCCTTGCGAATCAACGTGAAAATCATAGCCGTTTTATTGTAGTTGCCCGTAAGCCTCTTTATGTATCAAAACAGATCCCGACTAAAACCAGTTTAATTATGGCAACTAAACAACAAGCAGGTTCTTTGGCTGATGCGTTGATGATTTTCAAAGAACATAATATCAACTTAGTAAAACTAGAATCACGCCCTGTGCCGGGTAACCCATGGGAAGAAGTATTCTATGTGGATTTAGAAGCAAACCTGGTTGATAACCATGTTAAGCAAGCACTTGAAGAACTTAAAGAACACACCCAATATGTACGCGTACTGGGCTGTTACCAAAGTGAATCGCTGCAAGCTGTTAGTATAGAAAGTTAAGCGCTAAGTAAAATATAAAAAAGGGCTAAAATTAGCCCTTTTTTATTATCTGTTTTTCACACAGCGGTTATCAATCAAGTACTTTCGCATCATTAGCTTTGTTTAACAGGCTGCGACTTTGCGTTAAAAAATGCGCAGTAGCATCTGAAAAATACGCTTTAGCATCCGCAAATGAATCAATTAAAGCGGCCTTATCACCGGCTTTTAATTTTGCCAAGGTACTTGCAAACGTATCTTGATATTGTGCAAGTAAAGGCTCTACGTTATCAAATTGCGCTAGCATAATGTCTGAATAAAGCTCTGGTGATTGTGCGAATAAGCGCCCTACCATCATCAACTCTAATTGGTAAATCGGTGACGAACAACTGCGGAGCTCCTCGAGAGTATGACCTTGTTTTGCTAGAAACTGACCGTATACAAAAGTGGTTAAATGGCGCATAACCTGAATAATTTGCATGGCTTCATCGTGCTTTTGCGCATCGAGTTCAACAAGTTGACAGCCCCACACTTGCAGTTGCGATAATAAACCTTGGGCAATCTCATGGTTACGGCCTTCGCAAACCACCACTGTTTGCTTTACCCAATGAGAAATATCAGGACCAAACATTGGATGTAAACCTACTACAGGACCGCTATGCACTGCTTTTAATACTTTTAACGGTGCTTGCTTAACTGAAGTAATATCAACTAATAAACAATCATCATCGAGCTTAGGTAAGGCAGTAACCACTGTTTCTAAGGCATTAATTGGCACACTGATCATCACCAGTTTTGCACCCGCTAATGTTTCTTGCGCGTTACTTTGCTGTTCTTTGTCGAGTATTCTAACTTCATACCCTGAGCGGATAAATTGCTGAGCAAACAATTGCCCCATAGCGCCTTGACCACCAACAATCACAATAGGTGATAACTGTGGCGCGCTACATGCTAATTTAGCCTGTTGATTTTGGTAAGCTTCGCGCATCATACGGCGTAGGATATCTTCCACCAATTCAGGATTAACACCTTGGTTAATCGCTTCTTGGCGACGAGCAGCTAATAAAGTAGCTTCACGATCAGGCGCATGCAGTGGCGCACCCGTTTGTTGTTTGATTGCGCCGATCTGCTCGGTAATACTATTACGTCTAGCCAGCAGTGCAACCAACTGGGCATCACATTCATCGATCCCCTCTCTTAACTTATCTAACTCTTTTATATCCGCCACGCGACTACCACCTTAGAAACTGCAATTTCGTACATTTAAATTTACATAAAAGTAAACTAATCAATACGATAAATACTAACAGGATCGCTTAGTTGTTAAAAGGCTAAATAAGCAAAAGAATGAGGGTTTAAGCGTTAAGCCATAAGTTATAAGTTGGCCGAGTTGTATTTGATTTATGAGTAATTCTTGGATGGGTATTTTTTTGCTGAACTTCTCTGCGCTCTAATCAAGTTATGGTGATCACTTTAACGTTGAGCGATCTTAATCTTTTAACTTTACCCTCACTAGCCTTCTAATTCGATAACTTTACCCTAACTAACTTACTATCTCTAAAAACCAAAACGGGTTGCAGCCCGAAGGTTGCAACCCGTTTTTTTGCGTTGATAAACAGCGCGTATTAGTTAAGTTTTTCTCTAATACGTGCAGATTTACCAGAACGCTCACGTAGATAGTAAAGTTTCGCACGGCGAACTGCACCGCGACGCTTAACTGCTACGCTATCGATAAGAGGGCTGTGCGTTTGGAATACACGCTCAACACCTTCACCGTTCGAAATTTTACGAACTGTGAATGCTGAGTGAAGACCACGGTTACGCTTAGCGATTACAACACCTTCAAAGGCCTGTAGACGCTCTTTAGCACCTTCTTTTACTTTTACCTGTACAACCACTGTATCACCAGGGCCAAATGCAGGTACGTCTGTTTTAAGCTGCTCATCTTCAAGCGCTTTAATAATATTTTGGTTTACTTTTGCCATTATGTTTCTCACTTTCCTAGGTGTAACTGTCTTCTAGCCACAAGCTTTTTGGTACTCTTGCTGAAATTTCGCGAGTAATACCGCTTGCTCCTCAGTCAGAGCTAGGTTATGCAACAAGTCAGGACGGCGTAACCAAGTTCTGCCTAATGACTGCATCAGCCGCCATTTTGCTATCTCTTGGTGGTTTCCGCTGAGTAATACAGCAGGCACCTGTTTGTCGTCCAATGTTTCTGGCCGTGTATAGTGAGGACAATCCAGCAAGCCATCCGAAAATGAGTCTTGCTCTGCTGACTGGTTGTGTCCTAATACGCCCGGCACTAATCGCGCTACTGCGTCAATTAATGTCATGGCTGGTAGTTCACCACCACTCAAAATAAAATCACCAATTGACCATTCTTCGTCAACGTATGATTCTATTATTCTCTCGTCTATACCTTCATAGCGACCGGCAATTAAAATCAGTTTTTTAGAGCTTGCGAGTTCGCTTGCCCCTTGCTGATCTAATTTGCGCCCTTGCGGGGACATATAAATTACTTTTGCACCATCTCCTGCCGCCTGTTTGGCGTCAAGAATGGCTTGCTTTAGTGGTTCAACCATCATTAACATACCTGGACCGCCCCCGTAAGGACGATCATCCACGGTCCTATGCTTATCAATAGCATAATCTCGTGGGTTCCAGCAGTTAAAGTCGATCAGACCATTTTTTACTGCTCGACCAGTTACACCTTGCGTTGTAATGGCATCAAACATGTCCGGGAAAAGGCTGATAACCCCTACCCACAACGAACTCGTTTGACTCATTAAAAGCCAGGATCCCAGTCTACTGTAATTTCTTTTACATCGTGCTTAATCTCTTTGATAACTGAATCAGTTAAAAACGGAATTAAACGCTCTGCTTGGCCAAATGCATCTTTATTGTTTGCTTTCACAACCAATACGTCATTTGAGCCTGTCTCCATCAGGTCATCAACTATGCCTAAGTCATAACCTTTATCGGTTACAACAGACATGCCAATGAGATCTCGCCAATAGAACTCACCTTGCGGGAGTTCTGGTAATTGCGCTGCATCCATTGAGATTTCTGCATGGGTATAAGCCATTGCTTCGTCTCGATCGTTTACTTGCGCAAATTTAGCGATAAAGCCTTTGTTGTGGCGACGCCAGTCGACCACTTCTAAGGTCTGCCATTTACCTTGCTGCCCTATCAACCACGGGCTGAAATCGAAGATCCCTATGGGATCATCAGTAAATGAATGTACCTTAAGCCAGCCCTTTATACCATATGGGGCACCGAGCTTTCCTACGACAATTATTGATGAGGTGTTCTCTTGACTCATGGTTACACTTACGCCTATTAAGCCGCTTTACGAGCGTCTTTAACTAACTTATTTACGCGATCTGAAAGAGATGCGCCCTGACCTACCCAGTGTTCTACACGAGATAAATCTAAACGTACTTTTTCTTCTTGACCACTAGCAATTGGGTTAAAAAAGCCTACTTTCTCGATGAAGCGACCGTCACGCGAGAAACGGCTATCCGCAACCACAATTTGATAGAAAGGGCGTTTTTTAGCGCCACCACGTTGCAAACGAATAGTTACCATACCGTCCTCTAAATAGATTGACTGTTTTCATTAATAAGATTTACTCCCCAGTATGGGGAGCTGGGGAATTGTACGAGTTTTTAGCAACAATGCAAGTAAGAAGTGACTCGAAATGACTGTTAAGTTGATTAAACTATGATCTACGCGTTAAATCAGGCTATATAGAACTTTCAACGCATAATTTATCTACAAAAAAAGAGGCTATTTGCCTCTCTTTTTAGTTAACTGATTAGCTACATCTGCATGGCGTCAGTTAAAACATTAAAATTTAGGGCCACCGCCACCCATCATTCCTGGTGGTAACATGCCTTTCATGCCGCGCATCATTTTCATCATGCCGCCTTTACCTTTCATTTTTTTCATCATTTTTTGCATCTGCGTAAACTGTTTTAACAGCTTATTGATCTCTTGTACTTGCGTACCAGAGCCCGCTGCAATACGCTTTTTACGAGAGCCTTTAATGATCTCTGGACGTGCACGCTCTTTTTTCGTCATTGAGCTGATGATCGCTTCCATCTGAATAAAGGTTTTATCACCCATCTGACCTTTCACTGCATCAGGCAGGTTTTGCATACCAGGTAATTTATCAAGCATTGACATCATGCCGCCCATGCTTTTCATTTGCTTTAATTGATCAGCAAAATCATCAAGAGTAAAGCCATCACCTTTAAAAACTTTTTCAGCAACTTTTGCAGCTTGCTCTTTATCGACTTTCATTTCGACTTCTTCGATCAATGAAAGTACATCCCCCATACCAAGTATACGCGATGCGATACGATCTGGATGGAAAGGCTCAAGCGCATCAGTGCGCTCACCAACACCCATAAACTTAATAGGCTTGCCGGTAATATGGCGGATTGATAGTGCAGCACCACCGCGCGCATCACCATCGGTCTTGGTTAGTATCACACCGGTCAGAGGTAATGCTTCATCAAACGCTTTGGCAGTATTGGCAGCATCTTGACCCGTCATGGCATCAACCACAAACAAGGTTTCGATTGGGTTAATAGCATGATGAAGATTTTTAATCTCGTCCATCATGTCATTATCAACATGCAAACGACCTGCGGTATCAACTAATACAACATCGATAAATTTCTTTTTCGCATGAGAAATAGCTGCCTTCGCAATATCAACCGGCTGTTGTGAAATGTCACTTGGGAAAAACTCAACACCTACTTCATCGGCCAGTGTTTCCAACTGTTTAATAGCCGCAGGACGATAAACGTCGGCACTGACTACTAATACTGATTTCTTTTTACGTTCTTTTAAGAATTTGGCAAGCTTAGCAACACTGGTCGTTTTACCCGCACCTTGCAGACCCGCCATCATTACAACGGCTGGCGGTTGTGCGTTTAGGCTCAACTCTTCGTTTGCTTCACCCATGGCTTTTTCAAGCTCTTCGCGAACGATTTTAATGAACACTTGCCCAGGACTTAGGCTCTTAGTTACTTCAATACCTACCGCGCGCTCTTTAACTTGTTTAACAAACTCACGAACAACGGGTAAAGCGACGTCGGCTTCTAAAAAAGCCATACGCACTTCGCGTAGTGTATCTTTTATATTGTCTTCAGTAAGGCGTCCACGGCCGCTGATATTCTTTAAGGTTTTACCTAATCGTTCTTGGAGGTTCTCAAACATGTAAAGGTTCCGATCAAACGTGATATACCAATTTCCCAACCAACGTTATTGCCGCAAGTTTAGCACTTACTATTAATAGCGCTGATTTCATATAATCAGTATTATTAAAATTTTAATTAAAAACAGTATACCGTAAATGGTGGCGCACAATACAGTGTTCAAGTGAGCTGTTTGAGTTTCTTTTTACAAACTCTATGCATTTGCCTCACTATAAAATACAATGCCATTACTCTAACAAGGAATATTTGACTCAAATTGAGTGGCCCAAGCACTATGCTGATTATTAGTTTAACTATTATTGCCAGTTTATTTTATATCTTCGCGACGTCTCACGTGCTGTCTCGGTTATTTCACCAACAAGGTCCGAGCCAAAAGCTGACGGTTATCCTCAGCACGGTGGCAATTTTAGCGCACATGTTATTACTGGTGAATTCAGTGTTTCGCGCCGATGGCCAAGATTTAAGTATTGTTAATGTATCACTATTAACCTGCTGGGTGATTGTGGTCTCTGTCACTACAGTGTCATTAAAATTCCCTGCCACATTATTACTGCCTGTTGTCTATGGCTTTGCTGCTTTGCTAACAATTGCCAGCTTATTTATCCCGCATCATATTTTATTGCAAAGTATTGATGTTGAAATAGGTTTAGTCACTCATATTTCGCTTTCCCTGCTTGCATACTGTGTGTTAATTATTGCCACTTTATATGGCGTACAGTTTTACTTTATTGATAAACGTTTAAAACGAAAAGACTTAGCGATTGTGCATAGCCATTTACCGCCATTAATGGTGGTTGAACGCCAACTCTATCACTTATTAACGCTAGGCACGGTTTTGTTAACCTTAGCGTTATTATCTGGTTTTATTTTTCTTGATGGCATGTTTGCTAGTGAATTTATTCATAAAACTGTTTTATCATTAATTGCTTGGGCTATGTTTGCAACGGTGACAATTGGTCACTTAAAGCAAGGCTGGCGTGGGAAACCGGTCGTACTAGCTATCATGGCTGCTGCTTTTGTTTTAACGCTGGCATATTTTGGCAGTCGTTTTGTGCAAGAGGTGATCCTGAATAAGTTTTAACTTGACTCAGGCAGCTCACTCCCGCTTAATACGCATTGGTTAAATAAAAAAGGATCCTTCTTTGGACGACATCTCTACAAGTGTTTTGTTTATAATACTTGGAATACTCATACTTTGTTCTGCATATTTTTCTGGTTCTGAAACGGGCATTATGTCAATTAACAGAATCCGCTTACGCCACCTTGCTAAAGAAAATCACCGCGCAGCAAAGCGTGTCAACAAACTTTTGAGCCGTCCTGATAGACTTATTGGCCTTATCCTCATCGGTAATAACTTGGTGAATATTGCTGCCGCGCAGGTTGCAACCATTATCGGTATTCGTTTATATGGTGATTTAGGTATCGCTATTGCCACTGGCGCACTAACTTTAGTAGTGCTTATATTTGCAGAAGTTACGCCTAAAACGCTAGCTGCGCTTTACCCTGAAAAAGTTGCCTTTCCTAGTTCGGTGATACTCAAAGGGTTACTAAAAATTCTCTTTCCATTTGTCGTCGTCGTTAACTGGATGACCAATGGCATATTACGCCTATTTGGTATTAGTGCTGCACAAATAGATGAGCACAGCATGAGTAAAGAAGAATTAAAAACGGTGCTGAATGAATCGGGTGCGCTGATCCCCGCGCGTCACCAAAGTATGTTGACCTCCATTTTAGATTTAGAGCAAGTCACTGTCGAAGATATTATGATCCCGCGCAACGAAATTGTTGCCATTGATATCAATGATGACTGGAAACTAATTAGTAAACAGCTTACCCATGCACAACACACGCGAGTACTTTTATATCGCGACCAAATTGATGATGCGGTAGGCTTTATTCACTCACGGGATGCACTGCGGTTATTAACAAAAGAGCAATTTGATAAACCATCATTGCTTCGCGCAGTTCGTGAGATTTATTTTATTCCTGAAGGTACGTCGCTCAATACTCAGCTATTTAAATTTCAGCAATCAAAAGAGCGTATCGGTTTAGTAGTTGATGAATATGGTGATATTCAAGGATTAGTTACCCTCGAAGATATTCTTGAAGAAGTGGTCGGTGACTTTACCACTACGCAAACACGTACTCCAAGTGAAGAAGTTGTGTCACAAGATGATGGCTCATTTTTAGTTGATGGCGGTGCTAACGTACGCGATCTAAACAAAGAAATGGATTGGGAGTTCCCTCTTGATGGCCCGAAAACATTAAGTGGCTTAATTGTCGAATACTTAGAAGACATTCCTGATGCCAACTTGAGTTTGCGTATTGCAGGCTATCCGATTGAAGTTGTTGAAGTAAAAGAGAACATGATCAAACTGGTGCGCATTCAAGCGAACAAGCGCAAAATATAAGCAATATCTGTAGAGTAACCTATGGTTACTCTACTCCCTCTGCTCATCCCCGCAACAAATTTTTTGTTCATTATTCTCTATAAAGTGTTAATTATTAGGCTATTATATTTGTAACTTTATAGATGTGGAAAATGCAATGGAAGATATCTCTATCGAGACCCTGTACACCAAAGCGATTGAAATGCTAATGACCTATGGCCCTCGATTTTTATTGGCAATCTTTGTTTTAATTGTTGGTTGGTGGTTTGTTGGCCGTATTGCCAGTATGGCTGAAAAATCAATGGCAAAGGTAAAATTTGAAGCCGGATTAAGTCATTTTTTGGTCTCCTTCTTATCGGTTATTTTAAAGTTACTATTACTGATCTCAGTCGCATCAATGATTGGTATAGAAACAACCTCGTTCATCGCTATGCTCGGTGCTGCAGGTTTAGCGGTCGGTATGGCATTACAAGGCAGCCTAGCGAATTTCGCTGGTGGTGTGCTGATCTTATTTTTTAAACCATTTAAAATTGGTGATGTCATTGAAGCCCAAGGCTATATGGGCAAAGTGGTTGAAATTCAAATATTTGTTACCGTACTACTCACTTATGATAATGAAAAAATTATCATCCCAAATGGTGCACTTTCTAATGGCTGTGTAAAAAACAAGTTTGCAGAACCAACTCGCCGCGTCGATATTGAGTTTGGTATTAGCTACAGTGATGATGTGCTTAAAGCGCGAGAAGTACTAATGGGCGTGTTAAATAGCTACGAGTTAGTACTCAAAGATGAGGCAAAACAACCGGTTGTGCATGTAAGTCAGCATGGCGATAGCCATATCGGCATGTTGGTCTGGGCATGGGTTGATTCTGAAAATTACTGGCCAGTGTATTTTGGTTTATACGAACGCGTTAAAATTGCCTTCGATAAAGAAAATATTACCATTCCATTCCCACAGCGCGATGTACATATTCATCAATTCCCAGGGAAATAAACTAATATTAAAAAGCCCGCACAGCGGGCTTTTTAAAATCTTGAATCTTGTCAGATCAGCTAAATAATCTTTCTAACCACCCTTTATCTAAATCGTCTTCACAACGTTTAAGCTGAGCCGCATAGCGACTTGCACGATTTTTTACTTTATTAGCCACTGCCATTAACCACTTTTTATTTTTATAGGTGCCGCGTTTATAACCGCCCCAGCCTTCGTGGTAATTTAGGTATTGCGCGTAGGCATCCCATTTCGAGATGCCATTAACTTTATGAGTCTTATAAACAAACCAGCCCATAAAGTCGATAGCGTCATCAAAATCATCGCGATCTGCGCCGCTATTACCCGTTTCACGAATATAATCAGACCAGGTGGGAGTTTTTGCTTGTGAGTAGCCGTAAGCTGAACTTGCTCGCCCTGTGGGAATAACCCACAAAAAGTATTCCATTGGCGGTGCAGCATCGTGTTTAAAGGAGCTTTCTTGATACATCATGCTCATTAGTACATGTTTAGGTGAGCCCCATTTTTCTTGGGCATCTTTTGCGTCATAGTACCAATCGCTTTTTTCTTCAAAAATTTTACATATATCATTAGGTTGCTTTGGAGGGGCTGTTGCGCAACCAGTTAACAGAGCCCCCAGCGATAAAATAATTAAACTATTTTTCATTTTTTTTGTTGCTCGCTGAACTTTTTATAAAAGTATAAGTCTTATTTTATGAATGCGCAGTTTAGCATTGTTTATCCCTGAAGAATCTTTACGCAGCCAACTTGGGCTGCGTTTTTTTGCCTGCTTATTTAGCTACAAACTTACTTAGTGGCAAAATAATCATCTAAAAATGCATTAAATGTTTGATTATCAGCGGCTTTCAACTCGCGTTCAGCAATAACTGACTGTTCTGCTTGTTGTTTTAAATAGCTGTCTGAATACACTTTATATGGCGTATCTTGATGTTGTTGCTGGTAACTTTTTGCCAACGATAAGGCAAAATAACCATTATCAATACCAGACCCTTTCAGTTGACTAACGTAGCGCCCTGAGTATGTTAATTCAGGATCTGCTATCCATTGGCTTAATCGAGTAATCGTTTCGCTGTAATAGCTAACGCCGTAAGCATTATCCATATAGGCTGCAACTTGTTGTAACTGTACGAAGATCTCTGCTCCCCACGTTGCTAGACTGCATAAACTACCAGAGCGATTTAGCATCACTTCTAAAGCGCGACCTTGGCTTACAACCGTATCTAAATTTTCGGTGCTACGCTGTTGCGAATCCCAATCCATTGTTGGAGAATCTTTCAATAAGCAATAAGTTAGAAAAACATCTAGGAAATGAATTTGCTCAATATCAATTCCCGTTGCTGCAAATGGATTTACATCTAGAGCCCTGATTTCAATATACTCAATACCGCCACGTAACAGTGCGTCAGTCGGTGTTTCACCACTTTTAGCATTGCGCTTAGGACGAATTGGCGAATAAAATTCGTTTTCAATCTGCAATACATTTTTATTCAATTGTTTAGGCTGGGCATCTTTATAATCAGCAAGCTGACCATAAATATCTGACGGTGAATGAATCGCACTTTTTAATCCTGCTACATATTCATCTAGTGAGTTATACAGTACTTTTAGTGATGACTGAGCACTGTTGGTATAACCCAAATTACCTAAGCGCAAAGCTGTACCCACTTCAAGATAAAGCGTACCTTTACCTAGCTTTTTAAAAGGAAGATCCGTACTACGCCCTTGTAAAAATGAATTACACAGCGCTGGCGATGCACCAAATAAATAACTGATCAACCATAGTTCTCGTTTGAAGTTACGGATCAGTCCTAAATAACCAGCCGAAATAAACTCTTGTAATGAGCCAGTATCGCCTTTAATCGTTTTTAAACTCTGCCAAAATGACTCTGGAAACGATATATTAAAGTGCACACCGGCAATCGCTTGCATCATGCTGCCATAACGATTTTTAAGACCTTCGCGGTACAAGGTTTTCATGCGTCCAATATTAGAATCACCAAATTGAGCTAATACAATGTCATCTTGATGTTCTATAAAACACGGCATACTGATAGGCCATAATAATTCATCGCCCATCTGTGATAGGGTAAACTTTTGTAAGTCTTGCAGCTGATTTAACGTTTCTTCAGCAGATTCACTAACGGGTGTTATAAACTCTAGTAAAGACTCAGAAAAATCAGTTGTGATATGCCCGTTAGTTAACGCACAACCAACCCCTTTTGGATGACCTTGCTGTGAAATTACACCGTTTGGCTTGATCCGCAACGCTTCTCTTTCAATACCGCGTTGAATGCCTTTAATTGCGTATTTATGCTGTTCTGGGGCTAGCGCTGCTAACGCTTTAGTTAAATCATGTGTAGTCAAAAATGCTTCCTCGAGCCACGTGGCCTAATCATAAGTCAATGGGGGCAAATTGATAATACTCAAGGTTTAATAGTGGCATAACTCTAATTTCCACTATTTTCCAAGAAGGTCACCGTATGTTTGTAAAGCAAACTTGCTGCGGGCAGCCAAGCTATAATAGCCAAATATTTACTAATCTTGCCATTGTAAGAGCTAATATACAATTGCTTTAATGACACCACAGTAATGCAAGATACTGACTAATTAAATGTTTGCTTATTATGTGCAACTCATTGCTGACATTTACTCATTGCTCGTACTAGAGCAATGATATCTATTTATATATTAAGCTATTACCCGCGCACTTTTTGCAAGTTTCTTTGTTTTAGATCATTAAAAAGCTATTTAATAGCTATTTTACTCCTGTGATCACTGAACCTGCTATCATTACATTTGTATGAACTTTATAATCATCACTAATAATAAAGCATGTTTAAGGACTACCTATGCGTCGGGGTCAGCAGTTAATAAACGAAGAAGTCACCTTTTCAGATCACCAGGAGCTCGTCTCCACTACAGATATACGTGGAGTGATAACCTATGCAAATAAAGAATTTTGCAACATTGCCGGCTTCACCCTTGAAGAACTGATTGGCAAAAATCATAATATTGTTCGCCACCCAGATATGCCTAAAGCAGCATTTAAAGAAATGTGGGGAAAACTCAAACAAGGTCATTCATGGCGCGGCATGGTAAAGAATCGCTGCAAGGATGGCCGCTATTATTGGGTTGATGCATTTGTTACTCCTATTTTTGAACATGGTCAACTCGTTGGCTATCAATCAGTACGAACAAAACCGAGCGAACAACTAAAACGACGCGCACAAAGCCTATACACTAAAATAAATGCCGGTAAATCGTTGTCCTCTTGGCGTGAATGGGTAGGTGTTCGCCAAAGTGCAGCCCTACTGATTGGCTTACTTGGTTTAGTACTATTAGCAGCTTTTGTATCTATTGCTGTTGCATTGATAACCGCGTTATTTAGTTTACTAATTATGCTATTAAATTATGATGAATTAGTTTTCACACCAACAGCACTGAAACAGCTAAAGGCAGTAAATGATTCTGTATCCCGCTATGTCTATGTCGGCCATCATCCATTTAGTATTAGTGAATATAACCAGCAAATGCTTAATGCTAAATTACGTACCGTATTAGGACGAGTAAAAGATACGACTGTCACGTTTACCGGTATTGCGGCTAATCTAGACCAACAATCAGCATTAACTGAAAAAGGCATTGCCGCACAAGGACAACGCCTTGGCCAAATGGCCACCGCAATGTCACAAATGAGCGCAACCATAGGTGAAATATCGGGCAACACTCATCATACCGCTGAAAAAGTAAATATTACTTACCAAAGCTGCACTGATATAAAACTGCACATTGCAGACAATAGTGCCATGGTGTCTGACCTTGCTTTACAAGTTGAACAAGCGGCAAGTACTGCTAATTCCCTTGCAACCGAGGCGGATAAAATAGGTCAAGTAATGACTGAAATCGAAGGCATTGCAGAGCAAACCAATTTACTGGCATTAAATGCTGCAATTGAAGCCGCGCGTGCTGGTGAACATGGCCGAGGCTTTGCAGTAGTTGCCGATGAAGTGCGTGCATTATCTTCTCGTACTCAACGTGCTACTGCACAAATTCATAGCTCTATTAAAGAAATTCAAGATACCCTGTTTAGCTGGTCTACGGTCATGAAAAACACCAAGGCGCAAGCCGATGAATGTGTAAATACCACCGGACATACTCAAGTTGAACTAGATAGCATTTTCGCGCAAATAAGTGAAATATCACAACTAGCGACACAAATATCTGCTGCCGCCGAGCAACAACAAACTGTCAGCCTCGATATTAGCGACAACATTACACAAATAAAAGGTTACAGTGACGAGAACTTAACGTTGAGCTTTAATGTCGCTAAAGGTGCTGCACAGCTTGTCGAAGGCTCACGTAAAGTTAACGATATTTTACTGACTTTTAAGGTTTAATTAAGCGCGGCTAAATGATAGGGGTTTATCTTTAATATTTACTTTATAACTTTTTATTCGCAGCGAGTTTAAGGCCAGCATATTCACTGGCCTTAAAACTCAGTTAATCAGTTAGCGTGATGAGAACACTAAACCATTTTCGTCAGCATCAATTACTATCATGTCACCACTTTGATATTCACCTGCGAGTAACTTCTGCGATAATGGGTTTTCAATGGTATGTTGAATAGCCCGTTTGAGTGGTCGTGCACCATAAACCGGATCAAAACCACTGGCTGCAATTCGATCAAGAGCTGCATCACTTATTTGTAACAAGTAACCCATTCCTGTTAGGCGCTCACGTAACTTGCTTAACTGAATATCTGCAATCTCTTTGATATGTTCATTAGCAAGTGGGTGGAATACTACGGTTTCATCAATACGATTAATAAATTCAGGTCTAAACTCATTAACCAAAACCCCCATCACTTTTTCTTTTAACGCTGCATAATCGTTGTTACCGGTTTGCTCTTGAATAATATCTGAGCCTAAATTTGAGGTCATGATGATCACTGTATTTTTAAAATCAACAGTACGACCTTGGCCATCCGTTAAACGACCATCATCTAACACTTGCAGCAGAATATTAAATACATCAGGATGTGCCTTTTCGATTTCATCAAGCAAAATTACAGAATATGGACGACGACGAACAGCTTCTGTTAAGTAGCCACCTTCTTCATAACCAACATAGCCCGGAGGCGCGCCAACTAAGCGAGCAACTGAGTGCTTTTCCATAAACTCAGACATATCAATTCGCACCATCGCGCTTTCAGTATCAAACATATATCCAGCTAACGCTTTAGTCAGCTCAGTTTTACCGACCCCGGTTGGGCCTAAAAATAAAAACGAACCGATTGGCCTATTTGGATCTGCAAGCCCTGCCCGTGAACGACGAATCGCATTCGCCACTGCGACTACGGCTTCGTCTTGACCGATCACTTTATGGTGTAAATGTTCTTCCATTTGCAGCAGTTTTTCACGCTCACCTTGAAGCATGCGCGATACAGGAATGCCAGTCCAACGTGAAAGTATCTCAGCAATTTCATCTTCACCCACTTGGTTTTTAAGTAAGCTCATTTCTTGCATTTCAGCTTGTGAAGCTAAGTCGAGTTTACGTTCCAACTCTGGAATGCGGCCGTATTGCAACTCTGACATACGTTGTAGATCAGTGGCACGACGAGCAACATCTAAGTCTAATCGCGCTTGCTCAAGTTCAGCCTTAATTACTTGAGTACCTTGCAAAGAGGCTTTCTCAGCTGTCCATACTTCATCAAGTTCACGGTACTGGGCTTCAAGATCGGTGATCAGCTCCTGCATCTCAGAACGACGCTTTTGACTGGCGTCATCTTTCTCTTTAGCAAGTGCATTATCTTCGAGTTTTAGCTGGATGATACGGCGCTCTAATTTATCTAATGATTCTGGTTTTGAATCGATTTGTAGGCGAATAGACGAACCCGCTTCATCAATTAAATCAATGGCTTTATCCGGTAGCTGGCGATCGCTAATGTAGCGGTGCGATAAATGCGCTGCGGCAACAATGGCTGGATCGGTAATTTCAACACAGTGATGTAACTCGTAACGCTCTTTCAAGCCTCGAAGAATCGCTATGGTATCTTCTACTGATGGTTCTTCAACAAGCACCTTTTGAAAACGACGTTCTAAAGCGGCATCTTTTTCAATATATTTACGATACTCATCAAGGGTTGTAGCACCGACACAATGCAGTTCACCTCGAGCCAATGCAGGTTTGAGCATATTACCCGCATCCATTGCACCATCAGATTTACCGGCGCCCACCATAGTATGAATTTCGTCAATAAACAGAATCACTTGGCCTTCTTCTTTAGCCAATTCATTAAGCACTGACTTTAAACGTTCTTCAAACTCACCACGGTATTTTGCACCGGCCACCAAGGCTCCTAAATCAAGCGATAACACACGTTTGTTTTTCAAGCCTTCAGGCACTTCGCCATTTATAATACGCTGCGCGAGCCCTTCAGCTATAGCGGTTTTACCGACACCGGGTTCGCCAATCAACACGGGGTTATTTTTAGTACGCCGTTGTAATACTTGAATGGTGCGGCGAATTTCATCATCGCGGCCAATAACAGGATCAAGTTTACCTTGCTCTGCACGCTCAGTTAAATCGATAGTAAACTTTTTCAGCGCTTGACGGGTATCTTCAGCATTCGGATCATCAACTTTTTGACCACCGCGAATAGCTTGTATTGCTGCTTCTATTTTAGTGCTGGTCATATTTAAAGCGCGGAAGATATCACCCAATGGCCCTTTATCATCACACGCTGCTAATACAAATAACTCACTGGAGATGTATTTATCTTTACGCTTTTGCGCGTACTTATCGCATAAGTTGATCAGTGAAACCATGTTATTTGACAACTGCACGTCGCCGCCAACACCTTCCACTTTAAATAGCTTTTCTATCTCTTGTGATAACTTGGTATTAAGTTCATCGGCACTCACACTGGCTTGGGCTAATAACGCACGCACACTTGAGCCACTTTGCTGCAAGAGTGAATACATTAAATGTACTGGTTCAATAAATTGATGATCACGACCAAGCGCTAATGACTGAGCGTCAGAGAGCGCAGATTGAAATTTACTGGTAAATCGATCTAAACGCATAAGGGGTTACCTATTAAAAAAACTAATTACTTAATTAATGGGTATGCTCGGCACTTTGATCAAGGCTTAGGAGAAAATATACTCACTGAATAGACTATTACTTGCGCCAGATCAAAGAAGCCATACGGCCTGTTTGACCATCTCGACGGTATGAGAAGAATTGTTCGCTATTGCTAACTGTACAGTACTCACCACCACTAATATTTCTTATGCCTAGATTAATAAGCTGTGTGGTTGCGAGCAGATAAATATCCGCTAAATATTTACCATCCGCCTGCGCCACAAATGCAGTGTGATGAGATGCTGATTGTTCACAGAAAAGCGCTTTTACTTCACTGCCAACCTCAAACTTTGCAGCACCTATGGCAGGACCTAACCACGCTATAATTTGTTCTGCAGGGCTGCTAAAGTGACGCAAAGTATTAGCGATAATACCCGCATGCAAACCGCGCCAGCCACCATGAATAGCAGCCACCTCATCACCACTTTCACTGGTAAGTAAAACCGGCAAGCAATCTGCTGTCATAATTGCCAGTGGTTGATTTTTTAATCGGGTATACAGCGCATCCGCATCATAATTAGCCTGTGGGTCAAAATACTCATCCACAACAACGACTTCACTGCTATGGATCTGATTAAGCCACACCGGTGCTTTAGGAAGCTGAGCAGCTAAAAGTGCGCGATTCGTTAATACCGCTTGCTGATCATCGCCCACATGTAGGCCTAAGTTTAAACTCATAAAAGGCGCATGCGATACACCGCCCTGACGAGTTGTACTGAGAGCACCTACATTGGTTGGCGCTGTCCAATTAGGATAAAGCATTAAAGCAGCTTAAAAATCGATATTTGGATTAGCTTTGGTGTCTTCACGAAGTACGTGCGTCATGGCAACCATGTCATCAGGAATTGGCGCCTGCCAAGTCATCATTTCACCCGTAATTGGGTGTGCGATACTTAGCTTTACCGCGTGCAATGCTTGACGATTAAATTCACGTAACATTTGGAACAATTCAGGTGTTGCGCCTTTTGGTGGACGTGGACGACCGCCATAGGCTTTATCACCAATCAATGGATGATTAATAAATGCCATATGCACACGAATTTGGTGAGTTCGGCCAGTTTCTAAACGAAGACGTAATCGCGTATGCGCACGGAATTTTTCAGCAACTCGAAAATGCGTAATTGCTGGTTTGCCCTGCTCATGCACAGCCATGTGTGTACGCTGCGTAGGATGGCGGCCAATTGGTTTTTCAACCATGCCACCCGCTGTCATTGTGCCATTACAAATTGCTTCATATTCACGCGTGAAATTTTCACGCTTTTGTAATGCTTTAACTAAATGTGTTTGCGCCTGAATTGTTTTAGCTACCACCATCAAACCGGTAGTATCTTTATCTAGACGATGCACAATACCTGCGCGCGGAACATTAATGATATCTGGATAATGATGCAACAATGCATTGAGCACTGTGCCATCAGGATTACCGGCACCAGGGTGCACAACTAAACCCATAGGTTTGTTGATAACCAAAATATCATCATCTTCATAAACGATGTTTAATTTGATATCTTGCGCTAGATATTCACGTGGGGCTTCAATGCTAGTTTCAACATTGACCGTTTCACCACCAAAGAGTTTTTCTCTCGGGGTGTTTAAAATTTCACCATCCACGGTGATTTTATCATCCAAAATCCACGTTTTTATACGTGAACGTGAATAATCAGGGAACAATTGCGCCAATACTTGGTCTAGACGTTTACCGCCTAACTCAGTTGGCACCTCGGCTTGAAGAGAAATTTGCTCTGACATTAGTAACTTTACCCAATTTACCAGTGCAAGCTGTGCTCGACTGGGTTAGAATCGCTTTTAATAAAAGCATTATATAATAAGCATAGTTTACTCGGTTTTACCCACTTGGCCTAGCCGAAGACATCGAAGGTAACAAATAAAATGATAAATAGAATAGGGAAACGTGCATTCGCCATTGTTTTTACAGTTTCATTACTTGGTTTAGGTGCCTGTTCGTCAGCACCTGATGCAGAAGATATCCAACGCGTTCCTAATAAATCAGCGCAAGCGTTGTATGATGATGCCAAACAAACACTTGATTCAGGCTTGTACGCGCGTGCAATTGAGCTTTTGAGTGCGATTGATTCACGCTATCCGTTTGGGCCTATGTCAAAACAAGTACAAATGGATTTAGTCTACGCCCATTACCAAGCGGGTAATACTGAACAAGCGCTTGCAACAATTGACCGTTTTATTCGCCTAAATCCAAACCACAAAGATTTAGACTATATGTACTACATGCGTGGTTTAGTAAATATTAAAGCCGATAAAAACGCATTCCAAGAGTATTTTGGTGTTGATAGAGCCGACCGTGATGCTAATCGTACCCGTGTTGCTTTTACTGATTTATCAACTTTAGTTAACCGCTTTCCTGACAGTGGCTATGCCCCTGAAGCAAAAAGACGTTTAGTTTGGTTACTCAACAAAATGGCACGTTACGAGTTGAAAGTTGCTGATTACTACTATGAACGTGAAGCTTACTTAGCAGCAGCAAATCGCGGTAAATATGTCGTAGAGCATTATTCTCAAAGTAGTTACTTAGATAATGCACTGGAAATGATGGAAAAAAGCTACAACAAGCTTGGTTTACCAGAATTAAGTAAACACGCTAAAATGACCCGTGAGTTAAATAAAAAGAAATAAATTAACATATACAAAAAAGGCGCTACTGATTGTTTATAAGTAGCGCCTTTTTTATGTCTGACTTTTAATCTCAGATAATAAATTAAATCGCGTCTTCATCTTCTTCAGCAGTACGAATACGTACCACACGCTCAACGTCAGTGACGAAAATCTTACCATCGCCAATTTTACCTGTTTGTGCTGTTTTAACGATCACTTCAATAGCACGGTCAACATCGTCATCACCAAGGACAATATCAAGTTTTACTTTTGGTAAAAAATCAACCATGTATTCAGCTCCACGATATAACTCAGTATGCCCTTTTTGACGGCCAAAACCTTTCACTTCACTGACGGTCATGCCAGTAATACCGACATCAGACAACGCTTCACGAACATCATCAAGTTTAAATGGTTTAATTATTGCTTCTATTTTTTTCATTAATTGTTGCTACTTTTAAATTCTGTTTGAGTCGATTTTAGACAATCCTGCAGTTCATAGCAAACAAAGCAATTGAATTACGGTGATTTAATCAACAACAATGGTATGATTATTAAAAACCTAGCAACTATACTTAAAATATAAGTCGTTAGCATCACGTTTGAGTGAGTCCCTGAGTATTTAGAGGTAGATATGAAAAAAATACAACGTGGTTTTACGCTATTAGAGCTAATGGTCACCATTGCAATAGTCGGTATTGTGGCTACGATAGCTTTATGGGATAGCAGTGATATGCTAGAGAATAACCGCGCTGAAAACTATTTACTTGAGTTAAAGCGAAACATCAACTTTGCCCGTGCAAAAGCAACCAGCACAGATTCACTCATCGTGGTATGTAGTGGCGAAACTTCTAGAATTGAAAATGACCAAAGAGTGACATGTTTAAATGATTGGAGTGAAGGCTCGATCATCGTCTTTTATGATAATAATGGTAATGGCATTCATAACCCGCGTATAGGGGACAAAATACTCAGGGTGATGTCTGAAATACCCGATAATAGTCAATTTACGTTTACCGGTGATAATTCATTAATATTTGATGCCAGCGGCCGTGTCACCACAAACCCCGGCATTTTTACCTACTGCCCTAATAAAGACAATAAAAACAATAAAGCAATGGAAGTAAGTGTCTCTGGCACAGCTTTATACTATGGAGATACTAAAAACACTTGCGATTAAATGCCAATCAACCTTGCATCTAATTTAGGGTCAACTAATCTTAAGTAATTAGCTATTACTGAGTGCTTCATGGATGAACAGCATACAAAGCGCAGTTATCTTAAAGGGAACAACGTTAGTTGAAACTATGGTGGCATTGAGCATTATGTCTGTGATGTGTCATTTTATTTTATTTAATTATCAGCCTTTACTAATAAACAACCGCTTAGATAATCACATCGCTAAAGTAAACCGAGCTATTAACTTGTCCCGTTTAAATGCAATATCTTATAGTGCCAATGTGACGCTTTGTGCGCTGAAAAACAATCAATGTTATAACGATAATTGGCACAAGCAACTAACCGTATTTACTGATACAAATGAGTTAGGTGTATTTGATGGTAACGATCAAACTTTATTTTATATCGAGCCTACGCACCCACAAGACATGTTGACCTACCCACGACCTTTTATCACTTTTCGTTATGATGGTACCCCAATGGGGCTTCATAACGGTACCTTTACTTACTGCCCTGCCTATAAAGAAGCAAGCTTTGCAGGGCTGGCAATATCAATTAGTTACACCGGAAGAACAAAAGTTAAAAGTACTTCTAAGTGCCAGGAGTAGCTATTTTATATTTAACTTAGGATTATTTCCCCCAGCACATTGCAGAA
Organism: Pseudoalteromonas sp. SR44-5; assembly: GCF_014163675.1. Lineage (NCBI taxonomy): Bacteria > Pseudomonadati > Pseudomonadota > Gammaproteobacteria > Alteromonadales > Pseudoalteromonadaceae > Pseudoalteromonas > Pseudoalteromonas sp. SR44-5. The sequence continues at coordinate 202,706 of NZ_JACJDT010000001.1, read as the reverse complement.
TTCGCTTTCGGCGTTGCAGTTTTTAACCCTGCATCATCGATTGTAAACGTCTTACAATCTTCATCCTGCAGTGGCGGCCCCGCAACTGGTGTTGCAGTGAAACTAAACGTTCCTGCATCATTATCAACGTCAGCCTTAATTGTGTAAAAACCGTGCTCTGTTGGTGTTACAACGCCGATGTTATCTAAATTAGTCGTGTATTGACGATTATCTACAAAAAACTGTTCTTGTCTATTCGCGGCATCAAGAAGCGATGTTATCGCTTCTGTACGCGCAGTACGTTTAACATGCTCAAAGTAGCTTGGTAACGCAATTGACGCAATAATTCCTAATATTGCGACGGTGATCATCAGCTCAATTAACGTAAATCCTAGTTGTTTAATTGTTGTCATTTACTTCTCGCTTATAAATAAAGGTTTGTTGTGTTTTAAAACCAAAACCAATTGGCACAGCATCATTAACTAACTTGATATTGCCATCTTTATCAAATGAAATACCAGGCCCAAGAATCTCTTTTGGGATGAATGGGTTCTGTGCACTAAGATCATTACTATCTGTGGCTTTTATCCCTGGCCCTATCATTAAGAACTGACTGATATTTTGTTTCCTCGTCTCTGTCGGATGATCTGGGTTGTTTGGGATGTCTGGGATGTTTGGGTTGTTTGGGTTGTCTGGGTTGTCTGCGTTGTCATCGTCATCACAAGTACTTGCATCGACTCAAACTACTAGACTACCGAAATAAAGTTGCGTCGTATCTGGGACATCATTGCTGGTTACACAACTTAGTTGATCATATACTTTGGTACCATAGTGTAAATGAAACGCATATAAAGAACCTGACCCACCGGTTAGTGAACACTGATTTACAGTTTCAGTAGCTGATGCTGGTGTATAGCTTGTGAAATAAGCGACGCCTCCAACAACAGTGGCCGCTGCAAGCGATTTTTCACCATTTGCTGGTAAGTCGTAATACCAACCACTCTCACGGCTTAATTCAATTTCTTTTTTAGTAAACTCATCAATATCATCCAGCGTATTACCAAAAGGATCCTCATTTACATTCATTAAATCATCCACTGTAATAGTTGCAGGTATATCAGTGCCTTTAAATGACTTAGTTAAGGTATTTGTATCTCGCACCATATACAGTTGATCAAGTGTTGTTGTGCCTACTGGGTTTGAACGGTTTCCGCTACCAAGTAACACTGCATCAAAAGGGGTATCTTTTCGTGTAACAATATTTGTCCCATTAACCCGTGTATTCGTCACTTTACTATACATAGTACGAGCAACCATTGGTTTATAGAAGAAGCGTCTATCTAACGCGTTAGTTAAACCACTTAACTTAGCCAATTCAAAATGAGTCCAATCACTTTTTGTATCGCTTGGCATATCGACACGCCAAACACTGCCACCTGTATCTGCCGCATAAATACGATCAACATAGCCATCATAATCAGAATCAAGGGTAGTGACAGTTGCTGCAATACTATTTTTACCTTTAAAACCTTTTGTTGGCGTTAATTCCCACAATAAATTACCATTCGATGCGTTAACGATATAAATACCACGACCCTTGCTATCTTCACCAAGTATGACTGTATCTTTATTAGTGTCATAGCCTGCACCAAATATAAGCACAGGATCATTACCAAAAGCTTTCACAAAAGAGACTGTTGGTGCCGACCATGTTTGCGCTAATTCCTTAAAATCACCACTTCCACCTTGAATTATCCACTTTAAGCTCGGTGCATTAGGGTTAGTAATGTCTAAGCCATAATAGTTATTACCACCTCGACGCATCCCAAAGAATGCCCATACGCGATCACTGCCATTGACAACACCATCACGATTCGCGTCATCAAAATAAATTGTGATTGGACCATCAATACCATACTTTTTAGTATCGGCTTGATTTTTACGAATTGGATCAATAATTTTATAAACACTACTAGGTATAAATGCCCAACTTTCACTTACGGTACTGCCAGCATCTTTAAACATGTGTAAGAAGCCAGCATTTGTACCTATTAAAATACGCACATCATCGTTACCGTAATCGATTGTGACAGGCTTTGAGTGCAATGGATCACCAAAAATATCTACCCGCTGATCACTTGATGAAGAGTCATTGTCTTCATTATCAACATCAATACCACGAGCCCAATCAATGGTGCTTTGAAGCTCATTTTGACTCACCCCAAATGCACTTGCCGCATTGGCATCACTGCCGTAAGCTGCTGACACCTTTGCCTTAGTGAATTCAACAAGACCACCGGTTCCTGCATCAGTAAGTAGCTTTCGACCACTGTTTGCAGTGGTTGAGAGCATTAAATTTACGCCGCCATTTTCTACCGAGTTACCATCTGGGCTAGCCGTTGTTGGTAACCAAAATGTGCGAGCATCTTTATCTATTAGACCATCTGAATTCAACGCTTGCTTATCTGCTGAATCCACAATTTGTGTGCCAGAAACTTTAAGCTTTTTTAGATTTCCGCGCCAACGCGCTCCACCATCCGGGTAAAACATCGCGTAATATATAGAGTCGCGACTTCGAGTTTGATCAACGTTATTACTGGCAACTGATGGAGAAGTAAACGTATCGTTCACTTCCCTAATACGTGTGATGGTATTTTTTAGTGCTTCCGAGAGTTGCTCAGCAGTATCAGCATGCAGATATTGCCCACCACCATATGTCGCTGCTTGAGCCAATAGATTCTTTCCTGAATCACTCATTCCTGTACCAAAGCCAATTGGGAAGATCCGACCAAACTCACGAATTTCGGTCGTTTTAGTGTATAAGTCAACTTCAATATCTTTTGTACCGCTAATCACTTTTGCAAGTACAGTTAAGTAACTGTTGCTGACCACTGGGGGATCGTCTTTAAAGTAATCATTATGCAAATTTTTAATACTATTATTGCGGTTTGTGTCATTACTTGGATCACCATCAGTCATCAAAATAATATTGACACTGTTATCACAACGTAATGGCTCTCCGCTTATAGGTGCAAAAAGTGATTTATACACTCCATTACTATCAGCGGTTTTATCACGGCTGTTAATATTTTTAGCGTAATCAACATTCTTTCCTGAAATATATAAATACGCTTCCCACAGCGTTTCAGTTAGAGGCGTTGCACCACTGGCGGGTAGTGCCGCTATTTCATCAAGCAGAGTTTTTTTGGTTGAGCCAACCTTGGCTAAAATATACCCACCATCACTGCCATTAAAACGCATTAAACCAAATTCAATATCATCATTGTCGCTAACTAATTGAGTAATCGCATTTCTAGCAACATTTAAACGGCTATCTTGGCAATTAGCAACATATCCAACACCTGGTCTCCAACGGTAGCATTGTTTAGTTAAACTATAATTAGGTTTACTTTCAAAACAGTCAGCTTCGTAAGCGTAGCCTCTGTTATCAGCCTGGTAACACTGCCCACCATCGGTCACATCCCACGCCATGCTTCCAGAGGTATCAAAAACGAATAAAACGCGAGGTTTTTCTTCAATTTCAACATTATGGTTTACATATAACTCGATATCTTCAGCATGACTAAAGTTGCTCGTGCATGCCAAAATGGCAAATAACGATTTTATAACTAGGTATTTAACTTTCATAATTCATCTCGCTTAGCCGCCAGTGTTAAGGCTTGCCATTTGCTGAGCAATCCCAGTGGTAACTGTTAATGTATGCTTACTTTTAGAGCCATAGGTAATCGTTGAATTGATTTGCACCATATTGCAAGAAACGCCTGCGGTATACTTGTAGTCTCGTGGGCAGGGCAAATCGAGCGCGCCATCATTAAGATTACTTAATTCACTTTCTGTATCACCTATCGTGGTCAAGGCAATTGTTCCGTCAGGTAACTGAGCTTGGGTGTAAAGTAATTTACTTGCTCCATCTGCTGCAGCCTCTGTCGCAATTACCTTTTGTACATTGCCCATCAAGATATTTTCGGCTTCTTCACGTTCAAACGCTGCATTGGTAATTTTAATATCCACACTTGCACTGCTCATTAACGTTACTGCTATTCCTGTAACTGCCACCACCATAATTAATGCAACAATTAAGACTACGCCTTGTTGCTTTGAGGCTAATTTTAAATACGCCATTGACTAGCCCCTATGTTATTTAAGCGGATCGTGGTGGTAAATAATGCGCGACGAAATTGATCATTAAACTCTAAAACACGTTGGTTGGCATCTTCACCTAATGTATATGTTTGATTCAGTTGATTTAAACTCGCATCAGGCTGCAGTGCCCGCACTAAAATAAACACTTGTACGGTTAAGATACCACGGCGATCTTCCCAATTAGCCGCGGTCATACTATTTACATCTCTATATGTATCCACTCGAGCGTCGGCATTAGTATCTAAACCGAATAAAAAGCGCATATTCTCGACTCCTTCCATTATAGTCTCTGTGACCATTCCTCCATTTGGGGTCAGTCGTTTGCGTCTCAAAACGGGAATTGTTAAATCTCTGCCGTTTAACTGGTAAGTTTGTTCGTCGATGTAATAGGCATGGTGACGATATCTCCAAACAGTCGCATTTGGATTATCTGGATTTGCAGGGCCTCGTGTAAATTCTCCCCACTCTTGCTCTGCAATAAAATAATAATTATCATTATTATTGTTATTACCTGCTGGGTCTATTTCCAACCCTTCTAAAAATTTAATCTGTAGAATATCTGAATTTTCGTTTGAATTAGGGATGCAGTTTAATTGCGATCCCCCCGTTGATTCGATTGCATACACTAAACGGAAGTTACTGTTTACTGTATTATCTGGGAAGCTATTATTATTAAGCCCTTGTGTACAATCTCCGGCTGGATTACCCGCACTTTTAGCAATCACAGTATTATCAACTGAAAATGAATCTTCGTAAAACGTACCCCAAAAACCTATTTGTTCTATATCACGCTGCATAATACTCAAAGCTAAGCGGCCAGTTTCTTGTAGCTCACCAATCGTCATAGTGTCACGTGTTGTTACTTTCATACTAATGTAAGTGAACATCACCCCACCTAGCACAAGTCCACCGATAAACAATGCCACCATCATCTCAACTAAAGTAAAGCCTTGCTGTTTCATTTCACGAGGTCCTTAGATACAAAAAGCTATTTAATACGACTACCCTGCGCTTATTATTTGCCGCACCGCACTTTATAGCTGCTGTATCGCCAATAGCGGTAAACTCTTGACGTCCTTCCCAGCTGATCACCACTTGGAGGGTGTATGCGTTACTACCACTTGCGGCATCGCGTTGATTATTGATACACACAGTTGCATCATCCAAAGCTCCCGTATTTTCACGTGCCTGAATTGCACGGATCCATTGCTGGCGATCGAGTGCAGCAATTTGCCCTGAGTTACAAGTGTTGGTATAGCAAGTTCGAGACTGTTGCAGCGGCGTATCACTGTTAAATGTGCCATTGTATTGAGTGATCACCCCTACTCTGTCATTGGCACGCATTCGCTGGATCATATCATTACCTAGGGCCACAGCAGCAGCGCGCTGCATAGAATCAAAGCTGGCCTGTTTTGCTTTTGCTTGTAATGCTACTGCACCGAGTAAGCCAAAGCTTAGGATCACAAACGCGATTAATACCTCAACTAAGGTAAAGCCTCGTTGTGATGACGAATTGGTGACTCTCATAACACACCTAATATAAAACAATCTGACTATAAGCATATGCGAACACTGTGTATATACAACAATGCTAAGGATGAACGGTTATATTTGTTGATGAATGGTTAACTAGCTTTAGAGATGATCTTTAACGGTTTTATAAGCTCGTCGGCTTACCGGTAATAAGCAGCTACAGTCGCTTAGTGCAACCACATGGCTGCCATCACCCGCTTTTTTTAACGCAACTAAGCGCGATTTATTAATTAATATTTTACGATGGATGCGTAATAACTGGGTGGGATATTCTTGCTCAAGTTGCTTTAAGCTTTGATCAAGCAGTGCTTCGCCGTGAGTGAATATCAAACGCGTGTATTTATCTTCCGCTATCACATAACATACCTCTGCTAACGCCACACTTCTGGTCACGCCTGCAAGTTGATAACTGATTGCCGCTGGACGTTGCTTTTGTAGATGGGCGCGCGTTAAACGGCCTAGTTGATCTATTGCTTTTGCTAAATTTTGCTCCGTCACAGGTTTTACTAAATAACCCGCAGCACTGAGTTGCAATGCTTCTAAGGCATGCTCAGGATGAGCGGTGACGAAAATAATAGCTGGAGGGACAGACAACTTATTCAATTGTGTTGCAACTTCTAAACCGCTCATAGCAGGCATATCAACATCCAGAAATACAATATCAGGAGCCTGCAGCTTCACTTGTTGCAAAGCCTCGTTGCCATTACTTGCTTGTGCTGCATGGTTATAGTCTGGGTAATGAGCAAGTAATCGCTGTAAGCGAGCACGTGCTAATGGCTCATCATCAACTATGAGTACCTTCATGCTTGCTCCTTGGCATTATTAATAGCCAGGGGCAGCACTAACTTGACCCGAAAAATATCACCTCGTGTTGTCATTGTCAGCTTTGCATGACCTTGATAATAAAGATCTAACCGCTGGCGAATATTATTCAGTGCCATACCATTTCCTGAGCGTTTTTGCTGCTGCGACGAGATTGGGTTTTCAACTAAAATGACTAACGAGCGTTTACTAATATGTAACTCGACATAAATTATAGCGCCAGTCAATGAAGGCTCAACACCGTGACAAACAGCATTCTCTAGCAGTGGTTGTAATGTTAAGCACGGAATAGTTATCTCTGGCAATTGCTCCGGTAATTGCCAGTTGACTTGTAAACGATCAGCAAACCGCCAACTTTCAAGCGCAATATATTGCTGAGTCAGTGCTATTTCATCACTTAGTGCAGTCTCTTTCCCCACTCGCATTGCCGCTTGAGATAATGCCGCGAGCGCTAAAATCGCTTGCTCTGCAGCTTGAGGATCATAATGTGTAAGCTCCGCTGCGGTATTGAGGCTGTTGTATAAAAAATGCGGACGAATACGTGCCTGTAAGGCATCTAGCTCTGCGCGAGCCAACGCATTAGTTTGCTGGTCTTTTTCAAAATGAATAGTTAAAAATTGAATAAATAATGCGGTGACTAAAAAAGCGACTAATAAGTTTCTTAAAATAAACTGATAAGTATGTTGTTGTGCAATAAAGTCGCCTCCATAGGCCACTAACAATCCGCTGAAAACCGCCGTTGTAAGTAGTAATGAAGCCATTAAAGCACTTAATTGCCAAGGCTGACTCAAGTATGCAAGTGGTTTACGTAGTAAGTAAAGCCAAGTTAGACTAGACAAAAATGTGAGATGTAAAAACAGGCTGATCCCGCCGAGGCGGATCCAAATATCATCCGCAGTTGCAGGAGCGAAAGCTAGTATAGTGGCGATAACTTGCGCAACGACTAAAGTAGCAAGTACGCCGCGTTCTTTAAACAGCGCCGCAAAAAGCAAAGTATTGGTTTGCACCGACTTGCTCATTGCGCGCTCCTTAAAAATGTCCTGTCAGTACGCTAAGGTTAGCGTAGCTCAACGGGTACAGCAAATACGATATTTTCTACTTCGCCTGGGTTTTCAATAACCTGTTTACCGCCTAATTCTTTAAGGCGGTTAATCACTTGTTGTACAAGCACTTCAGGGGCTGATGCACCCGCGGTAACACCAACCGCATTGACATTAGTAAACCATTGATCTTCAACATTACTGGCGTCATCAATTAAGTAAGCAACAGTACCCATTTTATCAGCAAGTTCACGTAACCGATTTGAATTTGAGCTATTTTTAGCACCAACAACTAATAACACATCTACTTTATCAGCTAAGTCACGTACCGCATCTTGGCGATTTTGTGTGGCGTAACAAATATCGTCTTTACGTGGGCCATCAATCGCTGGAAACTTACTTCTTAAGCCATCTATAACATCTGCGGTATCATCTACCGATAATGTAGTTTGGCTACAATAAAATAAGTTATTTGGATTTTTCACGTTTAGTTTGGCAACATCTTCAGGCGTTTCAACTAAATAAATACCACCTTTAGCGTTATCGTATTGCCCCATGGTGCCTTCAACTTCAGGGTGACCATGATGACCAATTAAAATACACTCGATACCTTTACGACTAGCGCGGGTCACTTCCATATGCACTTTAGTGACCAATGGACATGTTGCATCAAATACTTTTAAATCTCGACGCTTAGCTTCACTGCGTACAGCTTGTGACACGCCATGGGCACTAAAAATAACAATGCTGTCGTCTGGCACTTGATCCAATTCTTCAACAAACACCGCACCACGTCTTTTCAAACCATCTACCACGTAGCGGTTATGGACAACTTCATGGCGCACATAGATCGGTTTTTCAAAGATATCTAACGCACGTTCAACGATACTAATCGCGCGGTCGACTCCCGCACAAAAACCGCGCGGATTTGCCAATAAAATTTCCATTAGTTACTTACCTTAGCAATATCGGTAACCTCTAAAATATCAACTTCAAAAGTTAAACGTTGACCTGCAAGCGGATGATTAAAATCGATGGTCACAGACTCCCCCTGCACTTCACGAACAACTCCTGGTAATTCGGTACCATCAGGTTGAGTAAACGCAATAATAGAGCCAATTTTTGCCGGCGTTTCTGGGCCAAACTTACTACGGTCTACATAGTAAATATTATCTGGGTTTGGTTGACCAAAAGCATCTTCAGGCTCAAGTTCAAATGACTTGCTGTCTCCAGACGCTAAACCAAATAAGCATTTTTCAAAGTTAGCCGTTAGACTACCATCACCCATAGTTAATTTTGCAGGCTTATTATGCACTTTGGTTGAATCTGCCGCAGAGCCATCCGATAGCTTAATTGAGAAATGAAAAATAACCTCTGATTTTTCACCTATAACTGCTTGGCTCATGCTTTTTGCTCCTTAGGACTTTCGCCAGTAAAGGCATCAAATAATAATAATGCGGCACCAATACAAATCGCACTGTCGGCAATATTGAACGCAGGAAAATTCCAGCTTTCATAATAAAAGTGTAAAAAGTCAATCACATAACCATGGCTGATACGGTCATATAAATTGCCAATTGCGCCCGCTAATACTAACGAATAAGCACTGCATAAAATTTTATTAGTGGCGGGTAAACGTTTTAGCCACCAGATCAATAATACGCTGATTGAAATAGCAATAACGCTTAAAAACCAACGTTGCCAACCACCCGCTTCACTTAAAAAACTAAAAGCTGCGCCATAGTTATGCACATAGGTTAGATTGAAAAATGGCAATATATCAATTGATTCGCGTAAATTCATGGTTTTAACAACCAGTGTTTTACTGGCAAAGTCTGCTACTAAAAGTAGCAAACTTAACCAAAGCCACACTAAACCACTTTTTTGGGCTAGTTTGCTCACTTCCTACTCCTATGCGAATTGGCGTGTTTCGCCTTCGCCATCTACGTTGCTAACACAACGACCACAAATTTCTGGATGCGCAGGATTTGCACCTACATCATCACAGTAATGCCAACAACGTTCGCACTTTTGTGCATCGGTAGCTGATACGCTGATGTATAAGCCTTCAATTTCAGTTGTTTGAGTTGCATCTGGTTGTGCATCAACAGCTGTAACAGTAACGTTAGATGTTAAGAATACAAAGCGAAGCTCATCACCCAAAGCTGCTAATTTAGCTGCAAGCTCTGCATTGGCAAAAATATTCACATTAGCTTGTAGTGTCGCACCGATCACGTCTTCTTTACGTGCACCTTCTAACACACGGTTTACTTCATCACGCACGTTTAGAATCGTTAACCAATCGTCATTACTAAACTGGCCTTCGCCAACCGCTTTTAAGCCATCATACCAAACTGAAGTAAACACATATTGGTCACGTTCACCTGGCAGTGCTTGCCAAATCTCTTGTGCGGTAAAGCTCATGATTGGCGCCATCCAGCGAGTCATAGCTTCGGCAATATGATATAGAGCTGTTTGACATGAACGACGGGCATGACTATCACTTTTCGCTGTGTATTGACGGTCTTTGATCACATCTAAATAGAATGAACCAAGCTCACCAGTACAGAAATTCATTAGCTTTTGCGTTACTTGGAGCATTTGGTAACTTTCGTAAGCCGCCAAAATTTCATCTTGTAATTGCGCCGCACGGCCAACAATCCAACGATCAAGTTCAACCATGTCATCAATAGCTACTTGGTCAGTTTTAGGATCAAAACCACTTAAGTTAGCGAGTAAGTAACGGCTAGTGTTACGAATACGACGGTAGCGATCCGCAGAACGGTTGAAGATTTCATCTGATACGGTCATTTCTGCAGTGTAATCAGTTGAAGCAACCCACAAGCGTAAAATATCTGCACCGAGTTTATTCATCACATTCTGTGGTGAAATAACGTTACCTAGCGATTTTGACATCTTACGGCCGTTTTCATCAACAGTGAAACCGTGAGTTAGCACTTGACGATATGGTGCATGACCATTAATTGCCACTGACGTCATCATTGATGACATAAACCAACCGCGGTGTTGATCTGAGCCTTCTAAGTATAAATCAGCTGGACCAACTAAATCTTCGCGAGCATCAACCACACAGGCGTGCGTTACACCAGAATCAAACCATACATCTAATGTATCTTGCACTTTCATGTATTGCTGAGCATCAGCTTCACCAAGTAAAGTTGCAGGCTCTAAGTCATACCATGCTTGAATACCGGATTTTTCAACCAGCAGGGCTGCTTTTTCAATCAAAGCTTGAGCATCAGGATGAAGAGCACCGGTGTCTTTATCAACAAACAGTGCAATTGGAACACCCCAAGTACGTTGACGCGAAATACACCAATCTGGGCGACCTTCAACCATGTTTGCTATGCGGCTTTCGCCCCATTCTGGCAACCACTGAGTGTTTTTAATCTCTTTTAATGAATCTTGGCGCAAATTAGCTTGATCCATACTAATGAACCACTGCGGCGTTGCACGGAAAATAATTGGCGTTTTATGACGCCAGCAATGCGGGTAACTGTGCGTTAAGGCATGGTGATGCATAAGCGCATTACGCTCAGTCAGCACATCAACTACACTCGCATTGGCTTTGAATACATGTTGACCTGCAAAAAGCTCAGTGTCAGGTAAATAAACACCATTTGCACCAACCGGGTTAGCCACTTCTAAGCCGTATTGTAGACCTGCCACGAAATCTTCTTGACCGTGGCCAGGTGCTGTATGCACGATACCCGTACCAGAGTCAGTAGTAACATGATCGGCCACAATCACTGGTACATTAAAATCGTAAAATGGATGTGCCACTTGTAAATTTTCAAGTGCTGAACCCGTTACATAACCTAATACGTGAAAGTGCTTAAAGCCGTAGCGATCCATTGCATCTTTAACTAGCTCTGACCCTATAATCAAACGCTGCTGCGCGCCGTCATCATCAACTTGCACTAAGGCATATTCTAGTTCAGCATGCACGGCAACCGCACGGTTAGCTGGCAGTGTCCATGGTGTAGTTGTCCAGATCACTGTACTGACAGTACCTTTACCTTCATGATCGGCTTTTAAATCAAAGGCACTAACAACGGCTGCTTGATCAACAAACTCAAAACGCACATCAATCGCTGGTGATTGCTTATCTTGATATTCAACCTCAGCCTCGGCCAAAGCAGAACCACAATCAGTACACCAATGCACAGGCTTAGCGCCTTTGTGTAAATGGCCTTTTTCGATGATACGTCCAAGCACACGAATTGCGTTTGCTTCGAAGTCAAAATTCATGGTTAAGTAAGGCTTATCCCAATCAGCAAATACGCCTAAACGTTTAAAATCAACTTTTTGGCCTTCAACTTGTTTTTTCGCGTATTCACGACATTTCTCACGGAATTCTGCAGCCGTGACTTTCACGCCAGGCTTACCCACTTTTTTCTCTACCATTAATTCAATCGGTAGACCATGGCAATCCCAACCAGGTACGTAAGGCGCATCAAAATCAGATAAGGTTTTTGATTTAACAATAATATCTTTTAGAATTTTATTTACTGAATGACCTAAATGGATATCGCCGTTCGCATACGGAGGGCCGTCATGCAAAATAAAGGTTTTTTTACCTTTCTTAGCGTTGCGAATTTGACCGTACAGGTCGTCTTCATACCATGTCTTAAGCATTTTTGGCTCACGTTGTGCCAAATTGCCGCGCATTGGAAACGTCGTTTCCGGTAAATTCAAAGTATGCTTGTAGTCGCTCATTAATCCTAGTTTCCGTATCGGCTACCTAATTTAAACCAAAACACTGTTTAGCGGCAGCAACATCAGTTGCTATTTGTGCCGTCAATTGTGTTAATGTCTCGAATTTTTTCTCATCGCGAAGCTTTTTAATTAACTCCACGTGCATAAACTGTCCATAAATATCTTGCGCAAAGTCGAACAGATGAACTTCTAATAATGCGCGTGTTCCATTAAATGTGGGTTTGTTGCCAATATTTGCAACCCCATACACTGTTTTATCGTTTAACGTTACTTGTACCGCAAACACCCCATTTACAGGGCATACTTGCCGCTTTAACGCAATATTTGCAGTCCTAAACCCTAATTCACGACCGCGTTTCCAGCCATGAATCACTCGCCCTGATATTGCGTAATCATGACCTAGCATCGCTTTGGCTTGCGCTAACTGACCTTCAGCTAATGCTTGGCGGATCAAGGTGCTGCTTACTCTAGCATTTAATTGCCGAAAACTCGCGGTGCTTTTTACATCCATATGAGCCGCGAGGCCCATTTTTTTTAGTAAATTAAAGTCACCTTGACGTCTTTTACCAAAGCGAAAATCATCACCTACGGTTAGCGCTTTGACACCCAACTTGTTGATCAGTATCTCTGTTACAAATTGCTCTGCTTCCATATTGGCAAATTGCTGATTAAAACTAATACAAATTACCCGTTCAACGCCTAACTTTGCTAACAGACCTAGCTTATCGCGTAACCGCGTTAATCGAGCTGGCGCATTATCTTTGGCAAAAAACTCTTGTGGCTGAGGCTCAAATAACATTACCGTACTCGGTAAGTTATATTTTTTAGCGTCATTGAGTAATCCATTGAGTACTTCACCATGACCTAAGTGCACACCATCAAAATTACCAATGGTCAACACACAACCATAATGCTGTGTGCGAATATTGTGGATACCTCTAATTAACTCCATGCCACCTAATGCCTTTGTAAGCGTTATGTACCGAGTAAAATTTCACTTGGGTTACAGAATCACCGATTATACCCAAACCACCTCAAGATGCGAGTTTCAGTTGATTTTTTTAGTCTGATTGAGCACTAACAACGTTTTTTATGGTATTTAGTCTTACCCCGAGTAAAAACAACACTAAAAAGTACACCCCCCCTGCCAGAGCGAGTAAACCTATCAATAAAACAACTTGCTCACTAAAATGCCACTGACGCCATAAAAACTGTGTCGCAGCGTACCAAACTACAACCCCCATCAATAAAGCGGCGAGCAAACATTTGCAGGTAAACAATAAACTAAAACGCGAAAACTGATAAACCTGCTCTTTGCTTAATTGACGATAAAGCAGATACGCATTACAACTGGCCGACATTGAAGTCGCAAGCGCCAATCCTAAGTAACCTATAAACGGTGCTAACATAATATTAAAAACCATGTTCAACACCAGCGTAATAATGCCAATACGCACCGGAGTTTTAGTGTCTTGACGTGCATAAAATCCCGGCGCTAAAACTTTGATCAACATAAAACTGACAAGCCCAACAGAGTAAGCCATCACCCCTAAACTCACGGCCTGAACATGATCGACATCACCTTGACTAAACGCGCCATGATCAAATAGCACAGAGATGATTAACGGGCTAATGATCATCAAACCAATCATCGCAGGTAAGCCTAAAAAGATCACAAACCGCACTCCCCAGTCTAAGGTGTGCTGAAAATCGCTGCTTTTTTCGCTGCTATGTAATTTAGATAGCGCAGGTAAAATAACCGTCGCGATACCAATGCCAAATAACCCCAGTGGAAATTCGATTAGCCGGTCAGAATAATATAACCAAGCAATTGACCCTGTCATTAACAATGACGCTATCATGGTATCAAGCAGTAGATTAATTTGACTAATAGATACCCCAAACAACGCCGGTAACATTAACTTACGGACTTTTTTTACATTTTCGTCCTGCCAGGCCCAACGTGGTTTACTGAGCATTTTCGCTCGGTACAGAAACGGCAATTGAAACAATAACTGCACCACTCCACCGACAAACACACCAATGGCTAGCGAATAAGCACCAACCGAGAATTTATCGTGTAATAAGATTGCACAGGCAATAATCGAAATATTCAACAGCACTGGCGTAAAGGCCGCAACAGCAAAACGATTATAAACATTCATCACCGCGCCACTGAGTGCAACAAGACTTACAAAAAATAAATAAGGGAACGTTAGCTTAAGTAAACTACTGGCTAATACAAATTTTTCACCGTCTGGGCCACCTTGCCACCACTCAATAAACCACCCAGTACCAAATAGTGCTGCAATAATTGGCGATGCAATTACACCGATTATAGTTACAACCAATAAAATAGTACCAAGTGTGCCAGCGGCTTGAGCAACAAACAGCCTGACTTTGTCGTCTCCTTGTTGCTGTTTAATTTCCGACAAAACGGGCACAAATGCTTGCGCAAATGCCCCTTCAGCAAATAAGCGGCGTAAAAAGTTGGGAATGCGATTAGCAAATAAAAAAACGTCGGCGGCAGCACCTGCGCCAAGTAAATTTGCGACAACAGCATCTCGCACTAATCCTAAAACACGCGATATCATTGTCATTGCACTTACAATCATACCGGAACGAAATAATCCTTTTGCCACACTAAACCTGCTTTAAAACCAACGATAAAACCAATTATGCCACAGTCTTTTTTATAAATCGCTCTAAAGCACTAGGCTGAACTCACCGCCTTTGTTACAATAGCGGTATTAACTGTGCTAGAGCGGCAAATTGATGTTCGTTATATAGGAGCAGTTTTTCTTGGTATGTCAAATTTTTATTGACATTCCCGATTAAAAAAGGCATATTCCACGGCCTTTAAATTAAGCTTATTTTAAGATTGTTAGGAGCAAACCTTGGCTAACATCAAGTCTGCAAAAAAACGCGCTATCACTAGCGAAAAAAACCGTCAGCATAACGCAAGCCGTCGTTCAATGATGCGTACATACTTCAAAAAAGTAGTTGTTGCTATTGAAGCGGGCGACAAGGAAGCTGCACAGCAAGCTTTCGCAGTTGCTACACCTATTTTAGACCGTTATGCAACTAAAGGTCTAATTCACAAAAACAAAGCAGCTCGTCATAAGAGCCGCATAGCAGCTAAGATCAAAGCGCTATAATTTGTTTTTGCTAGAATATAAAAAACCGGTCTTGACCGGTTTTTTTATATCTATCATTTAACGCTTAAATTATTTAAACACTGTTGTTGCGTTAAACAACGTCTAATTCTGGATAAAACTTTTTCAACATTGCCGCTATTTTCTTCGGTGTAAATGGTTTTACCACAAATCCTTTAGCCCCTTTATCGATTGCATCTTTAACATTCTCAACCGTTGAGTGAGCCGATACCATAACGACATTAGTTTGTGGGTTTATTTCATTGATCTGCGCGATAATCTCTTTACCATCACCGTCTGGCAACTCAATATCTAAAAAAATAATATTATAATCGGCCGCTTGGCAAGCACTTATACATTGCGCAGCTGTCGACGCTTCTCTAACATTTTCAATACCTAAGTGCATTAATGTTTGATGGAGAAAGCTGCGCACTGTTCCCACATCATCCACTATTAAAATTGAAAGCTGCGTATTCATTGTTGATCCCCGTAGGTTATGAACTAGGTTTAAGTTATTATGCTTAATAACTTTTTCTAATTTAATAATCTCATTATAGAGAGCTCTGCTTAAAAGGCCAGATTTGCTTTATGTCAAATAATATAAAAAAACAATCCTTGCTAGGAAAAACGCCTCAACGAAAAAAACCAACGGCACCAACTAACAAGCGAAAAGCGCCTGCTCAGGCAAACGTCACGCAAGCACAAACACAAACTGCTAGTAGTGAATTAGCTGAAACAAAAAAAAGCCGCACAGGCATTATTGTAGCGGGTGTTATTGTGTTTGCTATTTTAGTTATCCCCAAACCACAGTTATTAACCTATGAAAAATTAGGATTAGTAACGCAAAGTGTATATTGGCCGGGACTGTTTGGTTATGGCGCCATGTTATTTGACTCAAATTTGCAGCCAAATGCCGATTTAGCGCGTAATAGCCTTTATTTATGTCAAAACAATAAGCAACCAGATACTTGTCAAAAATATCGAGTAACCGAACAAGCCGGCTTTTTTTCTGCATTACAAAAATTAATTTTGGATTAAAAAAACTAATCTGAAAATATAAAATTACTTGGTTGAAAGGTGCGCAAAATATCAACATAATGGCGCTCCTTTTTTCAACACTTGAACAACGATACAACCATGCTAAACGAGCTAGATTGGCTTTTAAATATTATCCTGTTAGCCCTAGGATTAGGGGCGTTTTTTATCAATCAATTAACAATACTGCGTGTAGCGGCGATCAGCGCCTGTGCTTTACTGTTTTTGTCATTTAGCTTGGATTTAATGTCGTCGAGTGTTATTTCAAACATGAGTTTAGTGTTGATAAACACGTTTTACTTGTTCAAGGTTTATACCTTTGGGCAATTAAATGTGCCGCAAAATTAATATCTCTCCCTAGATAATTTTATGTACCCTACCGGGCTTTGCTCGGTAGGGTATTTTTTTGCGCGAATAGAACTTGGGCAGCAAAATGAACTAAGTTAAAATCATCGGCGTATTATGCTACTTTGGGTATCACTATGCCTTTAACTGACTCTGATTTATTTTTAACGTCTATGGAAGACGTTGCTCGCCTAGATCACGATACGATCGAACCATCACAACACTTAACTGGCCCCTCTTTAGCCCAGCAACAAAAACGCAAAGCCGCAGAATTAAATTTAAACATCGATGAAAATTATCTACGTAGTGAATTAGTCGAGCTATTAGAGCCTAATGCACTATTGAGTTATAAAAATGCGGGAGTGCAAGATGCTGTATTTAAAAATCTTCGATTAGCTAAGTATCAGCTTGATGCGACACTTGACTTACATGGCCAAACACTAAAAAACGCACGCCAAGCCTTATTTGAATTTATAACTGATTGCCAAAAAAGTAATATTCGTGTGGTAGTGATCCGCCACGGCACTGGTATCAAAAATAAAAAGATCCCTGGGGTGTTAAAAAGTTATACCAATAAATGGCTACAAGAAATTGACTGCGTATTAGCCTTTCATAGTGCGCTTAGGCATCATGGTGGCAGTGGTGCAAGCTATGTGTTAATTAAAAAAAGTGATGAGAAGAAGAGTGAGAACCGGGAGCGTCATAGTAAACGCTAACCCGGCTTCGATATCAATTGTTGGTTCTATTTATTCTGTTTGGCTTTGTAAAACGGGGGCTTGTTCACTTGCATTAGCTTGATTAAACCATGCAGACACACCCATTAAGACCACTGAAATAACGATAATGCTAAATTTAACGCCTGTTTGATGCTGTTTCATTGTACACCTTATTATTATTGTTAGTGTTTTTTGAATTACCTAGACTAACTAAAATTACAGATGTTAACAAGATGTACTACGCTATTGTCGCTGAACTTTTAATAACCTTTTGTTCTATCAACCTGATTATTTAATTTAAGGCCTGTTTTCATACGTTGTACATTATTAGCAATCTGCTGCGTTACAGTTTCCAGATCAGACAATGCCGCGCAATGGGGAGTCATTGTAACCGCTGAATGATGCCAAAAAGGATGCTCTGCAGCTAATGGCTCTTGTGCAAAAACATCCAATGTTGCTCCTCTTATAATTTGATTATCTAATGCCCAAAGTAAATCGTCTGCAACGACGTGCTGGCCTCGCGCTACATTGATGAGCACGGCATGACTTGGTAGCTGCATTAATAAGTTGCGATTAATAAAGCCCTTCGTTTGCGTGGTTAGTGGAAATAAACACACGAGATAATCAGCTTGTGCTAACAAACTCGGTAACTCACTTGCTTGATGAATACAATTTACTTCGGGTATATTTTTAGGGTTTTGTGAAAATGCACTTACGGTAAAATTATTAGCCAGTAAACGTTTAGCGCAGCTTTGTCCTAACTCACCAAAACCTAAAATCACAACATGATTATGACTATAAGCGCGTTTTGGCAGCCATTGTCGTTGTTGTTGCTTAATCACATAGTCTTTAAGCCTTAACTTATGCGCTAAAATATGGGTAAGCACATACTCTGCCATATCATGAGCTAAATTTTCATCAACGATGCGTGTCACAACGACATTGTCAGGGAGTAAGTTTAAATCAATGCTATCGACCCCTGCGCCAAATGAAGAAACTACTTTTAAATTTGGTAGTTGTGCCCACATATCTGCAGGTGCCAGCCAAGCAAGCACAAATTCAACATCCTCTAAGTTATCACAATCTGGCCACTGTGAAATTTTTACATCGGGTAATTTAGTCGCTAACGCAGTAATAATTTTACTGCAATCACGTCCACTAATCGCAACGAGTACGTTCATGTTATGCCTATAGAGTTGTTGATTTGCAAAGAGTATAACCTTTGTTAAAACATATAATCTAATCGAATTACTGCTCGGCTCTTTAAAAAGTCACACAACTGCAACCTAATTGTCATGGCAAGCTTTTACTCTGGCGATATATTGATCACCATATGCAAACGAGGTAATTATGATCAGTGTTGATAAAGTAATCGCAGCAAATCTACCACAATTAGAAAACTCACCTAAAGTAAAAAGTTTAGTTAAAAAAGGGTTAGGTTATTTGCTTCACGAACAAGAATTTGTTGCATTTGGTGATGCCTACCCGCACTTACAAGGCATTGAGTTTGTTGAGCAAGTGTTGGATGAACTAGATTTTGATACTCGCTACAAGCCAAAGCAGATTGAGAATATTCCTAGCGAAGGTAAGTTAGTTATTGTTGCTAACCACCCTATTGGCTCTTTAGATGCACTGGCATTAATTAAAGTATTATCAAGTGTTCGTAAGGATTTAAAGGTCGTTGCCAATCGCATGTTAATGTCAGTTACGCCAATGCACTCATTATTACTGCCGGTCGATAATTTATCGGGTGACAGTAAAAAGCAAGAACTCAATAATATCCACCAGCACCTTAAAGAAGCTGGGGCCATTCTCATTTTCCCAGCAGGTGAAGTGTCGCGTTTAAGCCCTACCGGAATTAAAGATTGCAAGTGGAATAGTGGTTTTTTACGGATCGCAAAAAAAGCCAATGCGCCAATTTTACCGATTTTTATTAAAGCCAAAAATAGCCCACTTTTTTATGGCACATCGATGATTTACAAGCCTTTAGCGAGTTTATTACTGGTTAAAGAAATGTTTAAACAACGACAAAAATCATTAGAGTTTGAAATAGGCGCATCGATACCTCCAGAGTCTTATTTAATTGAAAACCTTAAAGACAAAGAAGTAGTCAATCTGATCCGTAAGCAGCTTTATGCACTTACCTCAAAGAAAACCTTACCGCTTAAAACACAAGCACCCATCGCTTCCTCAGAATGCCGCAAGGAACTAAAAAAAGCCATCGAACAATGTGAGCTATTAGGCACAACTCAAGACGGCATGCAGATATACCTTTATCAATATCAAGGCAGCTCAGCGATTTTCAGAGAGCTTGGCCGGTTACGAGAGATTTCGTTTCGCACTGTTGGTGAAGGCAGTGGTAAGCGTCGTGATATTGATAAGTACGATATGGATTATCAGCACTTGGTTTTATGGGACGGCTCACAACTTGAATTGGTTGGCGCATACCGACTTGCTTGTGCTCAAGCTATTATTGATAAACACGGCCGCAAAGGTTTATATACTGATAGCTTATTTTCTTACAGTGATGCAATGACTCCTTACTTTGCTGCAGGTATTGAACTGGGTCGCAGCTTTGTACAACCTAAATACTGGGGTCGTAAAAGTCTTGATTATTTATGGTATGGGATTGGCGCGTTTGTGAAAAATTATCCTCAGTATCGCTACCTCTACGGCGCAGTCAGTGTCTCGAACGCGTTGCCAGAACCTGCCAAAGCCATGTTAGTTCATTATTATCAGCATTATTACGGCGCTAAGCAGGTCATAGCTACACCTAATAATGAGTTCAAACTCACAGAGCAGCAACTCATACAGTGCGCAAATCTATTTAGCGGTAATGATGTCAAAGAAGACTTTGTTGAGCTCAAACATGTGCTCGCAAACATGGGTGCCCAAGTACCCACTTTATTTAAACAATACACCGAACTATGTGAGCCTGGCGGCGTACAGTTTTTAAGTTTTAGTGTTGATCCTGATTTCAATAATTGTATTGATGGCTTAGTGCTTGTTGATCTTGAAAAAGTAAAAGCAGGCAAAGCAAAAAGATATTTAGGAAAGAACTAAGAACGCAAAGGTGTATAAAATAACAGCGACCAGCCATCTAGCTTATTTACTAAACCTACTTTTGATCCGTAACGTGAATTTGCGCTCGCTGTATGCTATCAAAAGTAGTTTTTATGTGCAGATATGATAAAGTGGTTGTACACAAATTGTTGACAGAACAGCTATGAAAAGGTCCCTGCTATTTTTAGCTTTTATCATTATTTTTTCGGTAGTTAGCATTCAATTATTGGTGATACCTCATTTTGAAAGTAACGTCAGATACCCTACTGAAAAATGGGCTTTAGAGTTTTTAACATCAGGATCTACGGATCTTCTTGCACAACAATTACAATCCATACCTAAACACCAGAGAATGGCATACTTACAAACCATACAAGCTAATTTTGGCTTTGAACTTACTTTACAAGACTATCAACAAAATGATTTTTCAAGTGAGCAACAATCTTGGCTCGCAGAGGATAAAATTTGGGGTGATCCGCAAGCAGATTTAGCATATCGAAAAATAGATGACGAACAGCTATTAGTAATTGTAAAACCCAATACGGTTCCTAAGCATCTGATCAACGAAGCGCAACGTTGGATGATGGGCTCTTTTTACCTACTGAATAATATGCTGATGCAACACCCACAGCAGAGCTGGCCGTCGATAATTGATTCGCTCAGTGATGATTTTACATATCCCGTTGCACTGATGACATTGAGTGAGTTAACTTACACAGAGCAACAAATAGCCCAATTAAAAACAGGAGCTATTGTGACCATATCAACTGCGGATTCTGATTTTATTGGCTATCCCGCCGACATTGCCGTACAGCGCATCAAAAATAGCGATAAAGTAATTGTACTTGGCCCTTTTAGCCCTCAACTAAAGGGCAAAGTGGTGTACATGTTAAGTATCTTTTATTTTATATTCGGCTTTTTTCTGCTTATACCAATTATAATATGGTTAATTCCTGGCTGGCGCTCTATGTTATCGCTCAATAAAGTGGCGATATTACTTGGACAAGGTAAATTTGATGCTCGCGCTAAGCTAATTCGTTTTAGCCATCTAAACCACTTGTCCAAAACGTTTAATACCATGGCCGAAAAAATACAACGCCTTATCTCTTCTCATAAAACTCTGATCAATGCTGTATCACATGAATTGCGAACTCCCATCGCACGCATTGAATTCAATGTTGAATTACTTAGAAATAGTACAACCAATGACTATCAACTAGAGCGGATTGAATTATCTTTGAATGAACTAAATTCATTAGTGTCAGAAATGCTTACACATGCTCGATTTGAGCGCGAAATACCCACTCTTACATTTGCAACCGTTGAACTTAATCATTGGATAAAACATGAGTTAATCTGTTGGCAAGAAGCCAACCCTGATACTGAGATTGTTTTACTTGAACAAGGCGCTTGCCATGCAATGATTGATAAGTTTTATATGAGCCGTGCATTAAGTAATTTAATGCGCAATGCCATAGCGTATGGAAGAAACCATATTCAAGTAAGCTATGAACAAACCGCAAAAGGCTGGCTGATTTGTGTTGCTGATAACGGTGATGGTATTCCTTTACCCTGTGCTGAGAAGGTATTTGAACCATTCTATCGAGAAGATCAAAGTCGTAATTTGCAAGTCGGTGGAACCGGACTAGGCCTTGCAATCGTTAAACAAATTTTAGGCTGGCATGAAGGAACCGCGAGTGTTGAGCCATCCAGCTTAGGTGGTGCATGTTTCATACTAAATTGGCCTGCCAAACGCACACATCGATAATCCACATAGAGAACAAGAAATGAAAACAAAGATTTTAGTGGTAGAAGATGATTTACCGCTCGCTGAGTCAATTCAAGAGTATTTAACGATTGAAGGCTATCAGGTTGAAATAGAATCAAATGGCGAGCATGCGGTCTCCCGTATTCTTCAGTGGCAGCCAGCTCTGGTGCTGCTTGACGTTATGTTACCGAACAAGGATGGCTTAACGGTATGCCGCGAAGTAAGGCAGTCATACAGCGGCTATATTTTGATGTTTACTGCACGAGAAGAAGAAATTGATCAGGTTGTAGGGCTTGAAATTGGTGCCGACGATTATTTATTAAAGCCGGTGAAACCTCGCTTACTACTGGCAAAAATTAAAGCTTTTTTAAGACGTGGACATCCCACAGATCCACTCGCCATAAAGCCACAAACGAAAGAGTCTATAACGTTTGGGCAATTAATCATTAATACGCACAACCGAACTGTCTCTTTAGCAACGCAACATATCCAGCTCACAGACGGCGAATATGACCTACTGCTACTGCTTGCTAAAAATGCAGGAGTTATTCTGTCACGTAGTGACATTGTTGAAAAAATAAAAGGTTATCACTATGATGGAATTGAACGTGGTGTTGATAATCATATTAGCCAGTTACGCAAGAAGCTCGGTGATAATGCGCGTAACCCAATAAAAATTAAGACTATCCGTTCCAAAGGCTACTTATTTGTAGTTAGTGCGTGGTAGTTCTAGGTGGATATGGCGCTATATCTCCAACATGGGAGTAGCGCCTTTGAGAGACTTGAACTGTGGATAATACATCTATCTCAGCAACTATTTCACACTAACCAGAGGAGTTTTAATCTAAAGTTATTCTTCAGCCATTACTCGTTTACCATTACTATCGACAACTAATAAATATGAAGCGCCAAAATTACCCGCACATAAATCGATAGCCTGATTGGCAACTTTTAGGCCATTAGCACAATTACTCACCGCTAAGAACGCTGTGACACTGCCCTTTTTTGTAGTTAATACTTTTTTATCATCAATTGACACATCATACTCGCCGTTGGCAAATAAACGCACATTAAATACATCTGCAGTATTGTTTTGTTTTTTATCAATGACAGACAAAGCCCGCTTACCTGAAGATTGCCAAGCAATTACCCATAAATCGTCGTTATTACTCAAAGTTGTATTTATGCGTTCCTCTTTATTCGCATTGATACTATCTTTAACTCCCAAGTTAATCATGTTATTGATTACTTTATAACTGTAGTTATAGCGACTACCCACAGCATTGGCCTCTACATCGCCCGCAGCGATGTTATCACTATCGAATAAACCACTGTAGCCGGTGCTAATACTCCTTTTTTTGACATGAAAGTCAGCCATATAATCCAATGAATTTATGAAAGACATATTTGCTTGATGGGTTAATTTATCATCTAATTCATCCGTGCTTTCACCACATCCACTTAAAGCAGCTGCCACACCAAACAACAGTGCAATACTAAATCCTTTATTACTGGTGCTCATAACAATCTCCATAATGTTTAATTTTATCAACGCTAAAAACCGCACTAAACGCTGTTATTACTTTAATAATTTTTTATTAATCAATTACTAAGTATTTTATTTCGAATAGCGAAATTTACTGAAAAAATGTTAGCATATCCTTTACGAGACATCTCTCAGCGCTTGTCGGACATTGTCAGAAATTGTCTGTTTATAATGAACAGTTTAATGATGGCCTTGCGTTATAGTCAGCTGATACGGCTAAATACCTGCTCTAAAAGCTGTGTATATATTTTCTCAATTTTTAGTAAGTCATTAATAGGCACATGCTCGTTAACTTGGTGGATGGTATTATTTCGTACCCCGCATTCAATCACTTGGGTGTAGTCATTGGCAAAAAACCGCCCATCAGAAGTTCCGCCACTGGTACTTAATAAAGGATAACTGCCTGTCACATTAAAAATAGCTTGTTCAACTTGAGTCAATAAACAGCGACGCGTTTGATGACTCGTATAAAAAGGCTCACACGGACGCTCCCATTCCACACTCAGCAAAGCTTGTAAATCGTCTAACGCGAATTGAATCTCATTTTTTATATCACTGCTTTTATAACCATGGCTATAACGAATATTAAATGTCATTTCACATCGTGCTGGCACCATATTATCGACCACATTTGCAATATTAATCCCGGTTATTTGCAAGCTCGTATGTGAACTTGGCTCGTCACGCTGCCAAGTTATGCTAGTCAAGCGCTTGATTACTTCTGCACTAAGATGAGCTGCATTGATGGTGTTTTCTGGATAAGCAACATGCCCTGCTTTGCCGTTGATCACTAACCGCGCAGAGAGTGCACCTCGACGGCCATTTTTGATTGTATCACCAACATGCAAATGACTGGTTGGCTCGCCGACAATGCAGCCGTCAAGTTGGATGCCCTGTTGCGCTAAACGCTCGGCAATCAGTAGTGAACCATATTCCGCCTCCCCTTCTTCATCAGAGGTGATCAACCAGTAAAAAGTACCTTTTTTTGCAGCTACGTTAGCTAGTAATGCACGACTGGCACATAACATGGCGGCAACGCCCCCTTTCATATCAGCAGCGCCTCGGCCATAAATCGCGCCATCAATAATATCACCTGAAAATGGTTCTGCTCGCCACGCCCCTCCAGATGCGGGGACCACATCAATATGCCCCGAAAAAGCATAGCGTGGCCCATCACCAAAGCTTACTTTAGCTATTAAGTTAGTAACATTATTAAAGGTAAACTGTTCACAGTTAAAGCCAAAGTCTGTTAACTGCTTTGCTAACCAGTCTATTGCCCCGGCTTGCTGTGGTGTAACAGATTTAAATTGGATCAGCTTTTGAAGGTAACTGACCACAGTATCAGTGTGGATTGCATCATTCGTGGTGTGAGATTGGATAGCTAAAGTCATAATTAACACCCTTATTAAGAGAGAGTGTATTCATTACAACCTGAATTTATGACCGCTTTATGAAACACGGATTATACTAATCGTTTTAAGTTACTGACCATTTATAGCGACAGAAAAATACAGTGATAACAAGGCAGAGATTTTGACATGTAGTTGTTCTCGGCAATTGCTCCTGCATTGCTCTACCTCTTGCATCCATGCAGTCTTAAATGAAAAATTACTAACGCAGTTAGCGCTTTATTTAGCGCGCTAGAATGGTTAAATATTTAAGTCGATTGGTATTAGTGTGCACCTTCTTCGATGAATGCTTCTTGGCTAACTTTAGCGATATCTTTATCATCTTTGGTCAATTTTGTTTGTTGCCAACGACCACGACAAAACCACAAATACGATAGCGATGCGACGATCACATTGGTGACAGCAAACGAGTACCAAATGCCGTGATCGCCCAGATGTGTGTGTTTTGACAAAATATACGCCACCGGAAACTGTACTACGCATTGAGAAAACAGCGCCAACAACATCGCATTAAGCATGTTCCCTGATGCTCTAAATGCAGCCACCACACATAATTGCACGCCTATTCCGCCCCAAGTTAAGCACATAACACGAATAAACTGTGCGCCTTTGGCTATCACACCTTGATCATCGGGGATAAAAAATGCCACTAAGTAAGGTGCAAATATAAATGCAATCGCCCCAATAAAAGACAAACCACATAATCCCCAAAGTACCGCCAACTTAGTAATTTGCTCTGCTCGTTGCGGGTTACCTGCGCCCATGTTTTGTCCGACCAAGGTCGACACAGCCATCGAGAGTCCCATAGCCGGGATCATCACCATCTGTAATATATTTGAACCAACACCATAAGAAGCAATGGTTTGAGTGCCAAAACTAGCCACTAAAAAAGACATGATAATCAAACCAAATGCACGCGCTGACAACTCCACAGAGCCTGGTGCACCTAAATAAAACGCTTGTTTGATATAACTGTAATCAGGAATGAAACTTGATAATTTTAGCTTAATACCATGGCGACCACGCATAAAAATAACAATGCCAGCAATGGCTGCCAAACTTTGTGTCACCAATGTAGCCAGCGCTGCCCCCATCACCCCAAGACCTGTAAAGCTGCCATAACCAAAAATAAATAATGGATCGAGTACAAAGTTTAGCAACACGGTTACGGAAACAATGATCAATGGCACCTTGGTTTGGCCAATACCCCGCATTAAGGCTTGAAACATGGCATAAATAAATACAAATACCACCCCCACAAATGACACATGCATAAATTTTAAAGCATCGTTATAAACGGCATCTTCAACACCCAGTAAATGTAAAAAGTAAGGCGATAGCAAATAACCGATAACTCCTAAAAAAATGGCTGTCACAGTCACCATTAACACTGTTTGCGCGGCCACATGGTTTACTTTATCTTGTTGGCCAGCCCCCATATATTGCGCTGACAAAATTGCCCCCGCCATCGCAAGTCCAGAGCCAATCGCAATCACTAAAAAAGTCACCGGCATACTTACTGACACCGCTGCAACTTGTGCCGCCCCTAAGCGACCAACCCAAAACGCATCGGTTAATTGATAGGCAGATTGTAAAATGTTGATAAGAATAATAGGAACTGCAAGTTTTAACAGTGCTTTGCTAATAGAGCCAGACAGAAAAAGATGGTTGGTTTCGTTCATTGTATACCCTTGCTTTAAGCAGCAATTATAACTTATTTTCCTGACCTATTGATGAATAGCAATAAAAAAGAGTGCACTGTCAATCGATTTTAAACGTCAATTAAGTAAACCTTAATCTAAATCAAACAAACGCTGCGCCGTTTTATACCCTGTTATAAAGCTTGATCTAGAACAGTTTTATATTTTTTTTTTGGCTGATAATAGCGTCAATTCAAAAAAGTAGTTCTCGGAGAACAGCATGAAAAAACAACTTAGCGCAGCGTTACTCACCTCACTTTTAATCGCGTCTCCTTTCGCCAGTGCAAACTTAAGCGTTAATGTCGGTGCTATTAATGTTAACCCTGACAATAGCAGCTCAGCGATCAATGAAGATCCAAGTTTAGGCTTAAAAGGTAGCTCGGATACACAACTAGGTATTACAGTTGACTATGCATTTAACGATCAGTGGGTTCTAGAATTGGTTGCTGCAACACCCTTTTCTCATGAAGTTAATGGCGCAGGTGGTTTAGCTGGCAATAAAATAGCAGATATTAAGCAATTACCGCCGTCACTAATCGCTCAGTATCACTTTTTAGAAAGCACTTCAGCATTTCGTCCGTTCGTTGGTGTGGGTATTAACTACACAGTGTTTTTTGATGAGCAACCTTCAGCCGCACTAAAAACAGTACTGGGTACCGATAACGTTGAAGTCAAGCTTGATAATTCATTTGGTTTTGTAGCTCAAGCAGGCTTCAATTACATGCTAGATCAAAACTGGGGCGTACACGCAATGGTATCAATCATGGATATTGAAACCGATGCAACTGTGTATGCCGGTGGCAAGCAAGCCCTCACTTCAACAGTAAAAATTGACCCTGTAGTTGCCATGTTAGGGGTTAAATACGCTTTTTAAGCATGCTCTAAAAAGGCCTGATGGCCTTTTTATCTGTGTGTGTAAAATCAGCTGGGAAGATTTGTTATTTTTTTCTGCTCTAACATTTCTTTCCAGTGTATAATTTCCGCTGGTAATATAGGCACAACACCGTCGAAGTTTACCGCCTCTAGCATTTCTTCTACGCTGACGACACCTCGCTTGCGCTTAAACACACCTCTTACATAGGCGATCGCATGCAAGCCACGCTCGGAATGAAATTTTTGCTCAATATAAAAATACTTATGATCCCAACCCACTAAGCGCGTGCTAATGGTATAGCGTTGCATTGGCTTAATATCACGAATATAAGTAATGGCCGTGGCGTTAACGATAGGAAACCAACGTTTTTTCATAATCGTTTCAAGCAAGCCAACTCGCTCAGTCATCCAAGTGCGAGCTAAATCCATCATTGCTAAATAACGAGAGTTAGTAAGATGTAAATTAATATCACAATCACTTGGCAGCGCTTTGTAATCTATATCCACAGTGTCTAACAATGATTGATAATCACGGTTACGTTTGATTTTAAAAAATAATAATAAAAGACGAAAATATAAGTTCACAATAAAGGTCTTACCAGTTAACAATTTTGTGAGTGTAGCATAGCGTATTGCATTGGAGAATATTCTGCTCTACTCTGAAATTCTCTGATTATAAATAATAGTAGAAAAATGATGAAAAAATCAGTTTCTTATTTAAGTGTGGTATTAGCATTGATGAGTACCAGCGCGATGGCCGACTTTAACTATCCAGGCGAAGGAAACGTACGTTATCCAACTGGGGTTGAAAAGCCGTTTCAATTTGGGTTTGCTTGGCAGCAACAAAATAGCAAGTTTACTATAGGTAAAAAAAGCTATGATATGCAATTACCTGAATCCTATTCCATTGCTATTACTTTAGCAAAAGACGAGCAACAAGTGTGGGTGCAAGAATTTAATAATGGCTTTATTGAAGGATTCAGCTGGGAAATTGGCGAACACACAATCAAACTTGAAAAACGTCAATATAAAGGCGCGGTAAAAGGGGATTATGTTATCAGTTTAGATAACAAAGATTACTTTTTTGCCCGTAATAACATCAGTATCTTAATTAAGTTCACCGCTGAGGGTATCGATACTGTCGCTATTGACGGTGTAACCAAAGATATGGGTACTAAGCAATAGTACCCAACACTGTTGATTTGAGTCAGTTTACACTTTTACCGTTTTACGATTAATGCCGTAATCACGTAGCTTATTTGCAACTGCGGTATGACTTAACCCTAAACGCTTAGCCAACTGTCTCGAACTTGGGTAAGCAGGGTACAACTTACGTAATAATGTAGCCTCAAAACGCTTTACAGCTTGATCGAGCGAGCCCTCAAAATCAGACTCCAAGTACCCTAAATCATGGGTAAATGTAGGTAATTGTAAATGCTCAACACGCAGCTCGTTATCATCTAATAACGAGACCGCACGGTATATCGCATTTTCTAATTGGCGGACATTGCCCGGCCAAGGATAATCTTGTAAAAACGACAAACATTCTGCAGATAGTTCCGGAATTGCATGACCATTTTGCTGCGCATATTTTTGAATAAAATGTTCTGCAAGTGGCCCTACATCAGCTTTACGATCACGTAATGGAGCAATTTCTAAAGTCAGTACATTGATCCGATAATATAAATCTTCTCTAAACGTACCCTCTTGTACCATCGCGGGTAAATCTTTTTGCGTGGCGGCGATAATGCGTACATTTACTTTTACTTCGTTCTCATCGCCAACTTTGCGAAATGTCCCATCTTGTAAAAAGCGCAGTAACTTAGTTTGAAGTTGGGTAGACATTTCACCCACTTCATCTAAAAATACCGTGCCACCATCCGCTTGCTCTAATACGCCGCGTTTTGGCGCTGCATTTTCTTCATAACCGGCATAACCAAATAATTCAGACTCAGCAACATCATCAGGCAGTGAAGCGCACGATAAAGCGATAAAAGGTTTCACAGAACGATTAGATGCATAGTGACAAGCGCGTGCCAGTAACTCTTTGCCGGTACCGGTTTCACCAGTGATAAGTATCGGAGCTTCAAGTTGCGCCATTTTACGCGCTTCACGAACCACACGACGCATCGCAGTGCTAAAGTTGTGAATAGTTGCAAAGCTTTCTTGACCATAACGACGAAACGCACTTACCTGCTGACCTAAACGGCTTTGTGATTTGATGTTGATCACCGCACCGGCTAATACATCACCTTCGTTGCCTTGTGGTACTGCGATTGGCAAGATATCCGCGATAAAATCTTCACCAGCCACCTCAACCCGGGTTGTTTGTCCCAGTACTTCTTTGCCTTCTAACCAACGGGTAAAGTTAAAGCCTTTCAATAGATTATTAATATTTGAACCAATAACTTCTTTTTCAGTTAACTGTAAGTCTTTACATGCAGCATCGTTGCAAAGCCTTACCCAACCTTTGGCATCAATTGAGATCACACCATCTGGTAGCGCACGCAACAATGTGTTGAGCTCATTATGCTCACGCTCAGAAGGTAAAAAAGCGGTGGTACGTACATCCTGCACACCATCAATTAATCGAATTGAGGGCATGATTTTTTGAAACTGCTCAAATTCAATCGGTGGAAAACTCACATACATACGACAGTTAATTGAATCAACTTCAATACCTTTTAAATCAACGCGATAGTTGACTAAAATATTGAGTATTTCTTGAGCAATACCGATGCGGTCTGCACAATGGATATCTAAACGCATTTCACCCTCAAAAAGAGAAAACCTACTATGTCGCAAATAATACGCTAACTACCCATCGCTGGGTAGTCTATTGTAAAGATTTTTGGACAAATGATACTAACCATTATTGCAAAGACTTTTTATGGCAACTGACTATAATTTAGCATGAATGATATTAGAAAAATTCAAATACTTGGCTAATATCATTTCCACAAAAAATCCGTATAATGAAAACATATTAAAAAATGTAACTACAGTGATAACGAGGCTTGTTTGAAAATTAAAAAATATAAACTCTTTTCTATTCTCTGCTTAGCCCTAATTATCGCTGGCTGTAAGGTTGAAGACCCCTATGATACAGGCGAAACACAAGCCCAAAAGAGCGATGCACAACTGCGCGATGATTATTTAAAAAAAACGTTTAATGGTGTAATCACAATAACCGATCAGCAAGCTAATAGTGTGGCTGGCATCATGGTTGAGTTTGCAGGACAGCAGTATCAAACAAATGCCAGTGGGCAAATTAATTACTCAGGTATTACAACAGGTAACCATCGGTTAATGATCGCTGATGAAAGTTACTTCCCTGCTGTCGCTACAGTCAAAATTACTGCTGATAACGCTCAGCAACAGCTGACCCTAACAGCTAAGAGTAGTAACTCGGTTAGCCTGCTATTTGCTGGCGATACTATGTTTGCACGACGCTTTTTAGATCCCTCTTTGGCAACTATGACGGCTGCGATCCCTGATGTCGCAGGGGCACTTATTCGTCCAGCAACAGCCAGTGAAAATGCTCAAGCATTAACACATTTTGTCGCACCATTTTTTCAAGCTGCTGATTTTTCATCAGTAAACTTAGAGACACCGATAACAAGTAGTCCTGAAGCAGCACATCCAACAAAAGAGTTTAGCTTTTTTTCATTACCTGAGACGCTAGATGGGATCAAAGCCATTGGTATTGATTACGTCGCACTAGGAAATAATCATGTGTATGACTTTTTAGAAGATGGCCTCAATGATACTTTGCTTGAAGTAGATAGCGCTGGCCTTGCTCACAGTGGCGCAGGGAAAAACATAGCCAGTGCTTACCAAGCAAAGTTCATGGATGTGGGAACACTCACGTTAGGACTTTTTTCAGCGACCTCCATTACAGGTAAAGAACATGCAATTACCTATGTTACCGATGCCACAAAAGGCGGTGCCGCAGATTTAACAGAAACAGAATTAGTCTCCAACTATCTTAATGATGCAGTGCAAAATAGTGATTATGTAATTGCCCAAATGCATGGTGGTGATGAATACACTTATCAACCCAGCGGTTACATTAAAGGCAGGTTTAATTCTTTATCCAAACAACAAACCAATTTATTAATTGCTCATCATCCGCATATTGCCCAAGGCTTTGCAGTTTTTAATGGCGTACCTGCCATTTTAGGCTTAGGCAATTTTGTGTTTGACCAAGACCGCTTAGAAACGCTGCTTGGTGTTGCGGTGTTAGTAAATGTAGACAAAGATGCATCTCCTATGACGAAGCGCGCTTTTGCTTACCCTATTTATGTTGAAGGGTATCAGCCTAAATTTACCAATGGTTTTTTGAGTGATTATTTATTACGACGTCTGGCTGAGTTTTCTGATAATAACATTACCTTGATCCCACGAGATGGTTATGCCGATGTATTTTTCACCGCAGATCAAGCGACTGTTTCTCAGCACACGGAAACAGTTACAGTTACCCCAAATCAAAGCATTCTAGACTTACGCAACTTTGCTCCATCAACAAAAGCATTTTTATCTAAACTTGAAATCATTGACGGATCGCCAAGTGATGTCACTTTAGGGCGCGATTTAATGATTTTCGGTGACTTTGAAGATTGGGATAACGATGATGAACAACTAGAAGTTGCTCGTTGGGATCACACCGGCGACAGCGTAACGCCTTGCTTAAGTGGTGCTCGTTCAGGCGCGCAAGGCTTATGCTCTGCTCGCACCCAGTTTGATAACACGCCATCGCTGCTCCCATTTAGACAAACCATTCGTGCAATGGAATTACCTAATGATGATGGCTCAATTGATGTCTTCAAGGAGTTTAGTTTGTTTGGTTACAGTAAAGCTGAAAACGCCGGAAAACTAGACGCAAAAATAGTTTATACCACCGCTGAGGATGGCCTTGAATTTTCTACTCAATTGGTCGATATTGAACCGGCTGGTAACCATGACTGGCAAGCCTTAAACTATGACTTTTCACTGCCTTCTGACGACTTAACACTTGGCCCAGAACAGTTACCACCGCGCGGTATTAAAGTTACCTTGCGTCACTTTGCGCCAAATAGTGGCGAAGCAAGCTTGGCGTTGGATGATATGGCAATGATTTCATGGCAACAAAAAGTAAACTTCACTGATACGATGTGGCGCACGGATAAAATCCATGGATTTGACTTTTTACGTTTAAATGCAACGTCTTCTGTTACGTTTAAACTAACGTATAGCACCTTTAATTAATCTCTATTCTATTTTGGAGCTAATCGTGGCTTTTAAACAACAGTTTTTTTTACTTAAACGCCAGCGTTCTTTTTGGCTTACTATTTGCCTGTTTATCATTGTGGTGATCTCAAATTCATTATCACTGTTTAATTCATCAAATGCCTTTTTCTATAGCCGTTTAGCAAATCTTACACAAAGCCAGCAAAGCAATGTTGTGATCATTGAAAGTGAGCATTTAAGTCGCGAACATAATGAACTAGTACAACAACTATTAAGCTATCAACCAAAAGCAGTATTGGTTTTTGCTAATGAACAACTAACAGTAAATAAAACCTTGACGGACATGGCACAAAACACTGTTTTTTACCCACACCCTAAAAATGACTACTGCCTACCACATATAAACGATTGGTCTGGCTACAATGTTGAATTAGCCGCTATGGCTGACAGCTCATGTCTGGCAATTTGGCCGACACTGTTTAACGACCTTGATAGTAGCAAAAGTGTATTGCTTAACTTCGCTTTAGCCCCTTCTGCACTGCCAAAGTTTTCAGCTGAACGGCTGATGACAATGGACATTATGGCCAGCCAGTTACAAAACAAAATCATTATTCTCGGTCAACATAATGCTGGTTTAGGGGTAAAACTTAATGCGCCTAAATTAACCCAGACATCAAACTATTTATTACTTACTGCTTATATTGCCGATACACTTGATAAGCAAAGCAGCATATCGCTACTGACACTATGGCAAAGCACCCTACTGCTGCTTAGTATTTCTTTACTACTGCTGTTCGCTTTTCAAAAATTATCAATTAGTTACAGTATCGTAATTGCAGTGCTAACAAGTATATGTTGGTTTGGCTTAGGGTATTTTATTTTAGTGTTTCAGCATTTATTTTTACCCGTTGGCCAGATGACCATTTTTACCTTTATTACACTAGTGTGGGTAATATTGGTTAGAAAACTCAACGAAGACAGGGAGCTCACTAGCCTAATTGGGAATATTCAACAGAAAATGGCTGGGCGCTATTTACCAAAGTCATTTATTTCTCAAAGCTCGCCTTGGGATGCGATTATTCGCTTGGTAACTCAACAACTTGCTTTGAATAAATCGATATTTTTAGCGCGTAAAGAAGGCGATCACCGACTAACCGAAATAAGAGCCGTCAATTGCCATCTTAGTGATATTAAAGAAATGCGCCGCGATTATAAGCGCGCGCCATATTCAGATGCTTTAAAAGAATTTGGTGTTGTGCCAATTTTGCGCCCATTTTTTAATGAGCTAAGTGACGGTGAGCTGCAATATATCGTGCCATTGATCTATGCCGGTGATGTGCGTGGTTTTTGGGCAATGACAGTAATGCCTGATGCACAATTTAACAAACAAGCATTTGAGCGCAATGTAAATGCCTTTGCCGGACAAGTGGGTGAATTACTGTTCCATTATCGAATTATTGAATCACAAAATAATGCTAATGATAGCGCCCTATCTCAACTACTCACTTTGAAATTACAAGAACCGCTCAGCCAGCAAGTGAAAACGTCGATAGCGGAAATGGAACAAAAGCTAACGACCTTAGAGCATGTGTTTAATAATGTTCGCTCTGCGACTGTATTATTTAATTTATTTGGTCAAGTGGTGCAAATAAACAAATCGTTAGAAAAACTAGCTGCGCAGCATCAATTCTCTATTTTTGATATGACAGCATTGGATTTGCTCTGCTTAGTTACTGATTTAGATACTGAAACCGCGAAAGGTAAATTACGCTTTATCACCTTACAAAAAGGCGATATTTATCTTCAAGCTAAGCTTGATGAAAATACCTATATACTCAATGTTCGAGCAATGGATGCAAGTCATCTACAAAATGCATCTGGCGAGCCATTTCAGGTTTCAGGTATTTTATTTGAGTTTATTGATATTGCGTTTTTTATTGAGCAAATGCCCAACAGCAAACAACTGTGTGATTCATTATGCAAACAACAGCAATTTTACGCTCAAAACTTGATGGAGCCATCAACTAGTGGGTGATTTTATTTTACAATTGTTTCCAGCAGGTGGTGGCTTAGGTCAATCGGTGATCACCACTGTATGGATAGGCATTACTGTTGTTTGTTTGTTAAATTTACGATTTGGTTTTCCGCTTACTGGGCTTGTTGTGCCTGGTTATTTAGTGCCACTACTTATTGTTAGCCCAACCTCAGCCGCCGTTATCTTAATTGAAGCGGTAGTAGTGTATGGCTTAATGCTCTTTAGCGCTAAGTACGTAATGCAAAGATTTGGCTACGCCGAGATGTTTGGTCGTGACCGCTTTTTTGCCATTATCTTGATCAGTATTTTAGTGCGTGTAGTCATGGATACTTTGTTTTGGCCATTGATTGCTAACGTGCTCAGCGGTTGGGATATAACCTTTGATTATTCATCACAGCTTTATTCCCTGGGGTTAGTTATTATCGCCCTCACTGCCAACGTGATGTGGAATGGTGGCTTTAAGTACGGCATGAAAGTTACCATTGTTCAGCTACTAATTACTTTCTTATTAGTTCGTTTTGCACTCATGCCAATGACTAACTTTAGCATCGCCAATTTAGCAATTATGTATGAAGCGGTTGCCGCATCAATTATAGCGGCACCAAAAGCCTATATTATTTTGGTGATCACTGCGTTTATTGCGTCGCGTGCCAATATTAAATATGGCTGGGAATTTAATGGCATTATGCTACCCGCATTATTGGCGCTGCAGCTTATGCAGCCAACTAAATTGCTCACATCCTTTGCAGAAACAGCCATTATACTGATCATTGGTGCTTCGCTATTAAACTTTACGCGGTTACGTAATGCCAATATTGAAGGTGCAAGATTATTGCTATTTTTCTTCAATATCGGTTTTATCTATAAGTTATTTTTAAATTATTTTGTGGTGCACTACTACCCTGAAATAAAAGTTACCGATACCTTTGCTTTTGGTTATATGCTGTCTACGCTTTTAGCATTAAAAATATATCAAAAAAGCGCACTAGGCTTAGTGATCCGAGCCACCTTTCAAACTTCAATCCTAGGCGGTGCGTTAGCCATTGTGATCGGCTTTATTATCATGTTTATCCCTTCTTTATTTGTTACAACTGACATTAAAGAATTGCAAAGCACAAACAAAGTCAGCGCTCTTGGTCAACAGATCAGTGAATATAAAAGCTACCTTTATACGAGCAATAAAGGACAACTAGACATCAGCAGTTATCAAGCTAGTCAGGACAAAAATAACTTTAAACAAGCGATTTATGAAATTAATAAAGCCCCTAATTCAATAGAAAACTTACTGCTGAATAAACAGCGCTTAGCTAAACTTGATTTTCAATTGCAATTTGATGATAGTTATATTTACATTCGCGATGCTAGAAAAACCTCGCAACGCGGGTTATTTGTTATTTCTCGAAAACCAAGCGCAGATTTCATAGTCACGGTACCATTTCCCACTTCAGAAAGTTTAGCGAGCGACTCTGCGGGGCTTATATTTTCACACTTTGACAGTCGTGCCTTAGTATTTGGTACCAGTGCTACACCAACGACGGAATTAACTCATAATAATAAACAAAGTCCTTATTATTTAGCATTTATTGAAGCGCTGGGGCTTGAGCAACTATTTCAAGTACGGGAAGTTAACAATCGCACAAATCGTTTGTTAATCAAAACCCCTGTCGGCGCAACAAGTCAGTATTGGATTTACAATCAGTTACCAAGCTCACTCAGCCAACGTTTGATCCAACAGCTATTAGGACATCAAGAGACTTTTTTTGGTCAAGCAACCAATAGCTCTTTACCTGCAGCAAATTTTAATGGCCAGCTGTTTGAAGTGTTTTTAAATAGTGATAACTACACTACGTTATTAGCTAACATATCTCGTGATGAAAGTAATAACTATGACAACGCAATTAGCTATGCAACGCAGAGCCTGAATGAAGTGATTGAGCTATTTGCTGACAACATTACCGCTAAAGGCAGTGGCGCTTATAAACCATTAACGGCAAATCAAGCCGCCTTGTGGGAATTTGAAATATTACACCCTCTATACCGTTTAAAAACTAAGCTGACGGATCAAGATGTAGATGAGAATATAATCAATCAACTAAATCAAATTAATGCCACAGCCAGACTAATGGGCTATCAGCTAACATTACTCAATAACGCGCAAGGTCGCTTTTTACTTATCGCCCCTTTCGTTGATGGGGCTGCAATAGCCTATGGTCAAGGTTTCTATGTCATCAATCTGACATCAAGTACCCAACTTAATATTGAAGTACCGCGACCATTATTTGAAAGTAATACCTTAAAGTTTGCCACTGAACTATTTGTAAATAGCCGGGCAGAGCATTTACTGATCGCCGGTGCCCATCCTTATGCGCATCCACAAGCGAATGTATTATTACCCAATAATGTTGATTCATTATTTAATGTGGTTCATCAAAGCTATTTACGGTTTGCACAAAATAATGCCATTTTAAACTTACAAATTCGTAGTCACAGTGCACCATCATGGATCAGACCCACCGCCCTAGCTTTTGAATATACGCAATCAAATAACGCCCACCAGCATCTTTTACAAACACTTAATCACAGTTTGCAAGATTTGGCTGTTGATTACCAAGTTGTGCAAGGCCAAACCGCGACAAGAGGTTTAGAGCTTGGTACGTCGCCGCAATCTGGCTATCAAATATTTGCTCCCCACAGCGAACTAGCAACCCTGTGGCTTGCATCTGATTTTAAACAGCAATTTTCTGTTAACCAGCAAAGTCTTTTACAACGCTTGCTCGCGATTTCAGCGCAACCAACAATTAAAGTAATGAATATAACCACATTATCGCCTGCCAATTGGCAAGCTGTAAGTTCACAGCAGCAAAGTCATTTTTTAAAAACGATTGAGCATTATGCCAGCACGCAACGCTTGACGGCACTGGCACAACTATGTAAACCATTCGCTAACTGTGAATTACAAACAATTGAATTTGAAGGCCGCCAAGAGTATGCCCTCGCGATCAGACAAAAAGGTAAGCTGTTGGCAATTTTTAATCCGATAACAAACCGTCTCACTGACCAAAACCGTTTTAACACTATGATGATTGAGGGATCGTATGCAATTTATTAAACGACTCTTAAAAATACTCATATTGCTCCTAATACTTACTGGGCTTAGTTTTGCGCTGTTTAGTTTTTATCTGTGGATACAGTCAGCTGAACCTATAACTAGCCGTTCGGATGAAGAGACACGCTCTAACGTTCAATGGCTAAGCACTGAAAAACCATTGATTTTTTCGTTTTCTAGCACTAGAACACACTCGATCCGAGTATTATCAAATGCGATATTTTCTGAACCACAGGATTTAGATAAACCGATAAACTATGCCATTGAATACGCATTCTTAAATGAAAAAAAACAAGTAATTAGTAGTCATGTCTATCACCATGCGTCAAAACTAACACCTC
Organism: Pseudoalteromonas sp. SR44-5; assembly: GCF_014163675.1. Classification (NCBI taxonomy): domain Bacteria; kingdom Pseudomonadati; phylum Pseudomonadota; class Gammaproteobacteria; order Alteromonadales; family Pseudoalteromonadaceae; genus Pseudoalteromonas; species Pseudoalteromonas sp. SR44-5. Next base: position 164,107 of record NZ_JACJDT010000001.1, on the reverse strand, counting down.
CCGACAATGAGCAACAAATAAAGCAAATTATTGAAAATCGGCAAGCTTTACAGGTCTCATCTGGGCAATCTTTTTATATCAGCCCAGAACAATTAAAGAACGTTACCAGCGTATCATTAAAGTTAATTAGCGAAGATAGCCAAGTTATGGGAGTTGTAGTGCGAGTCCATGCTAAAACACATAACGATAATGATGATAAATACAGCGCGTGGCTCAAGTTACCATTAGAGCGAAGAGAGCGAAGCAGCGCATATCACAGTATTGGGGTTAATGCGTTATCAACCACAGAAATAAACAATGCAGTTACCTATTCATGGCTAAAACTTGCTCCACAAGGTATTCCTGGGATCGACTTTAAAGCCGACATTTTATATGAAACGCTGCCCTACAATGTTGTTACTTATGACTTTGCGCAGCAACAACTTAATTTAAATGACTATTACACCGATGCGACACTGTGTGCGAGCATTGAACTAAAACAGCCAGATTCGCTTATTTTCAGTCTGGACAAATCAGCTGAAATCAATTTAACTTGGTATGATTTAAGTCAGTTTATTGCACCACATACTGTGCTTTATCGCGCAAATACAGCGCAGCCACTGAGCTTTATTACCGAGCCATTAGATATTGGTTTAGTAACTATATGCAGCACCGAGCCACTGTTAAGTAATTGGTCTTTTAGCTCACTACAACCGTTAACGACCGCACAAGATGGTTACTATCAAATAAGTAACTTATTAAATGCTCGCTTCACACTTGAAGGAAGTAGCGATATTAACATCGATCTCAGATCATCTAGTCGAGGTCATGCTACTGTGATTGTTTATGATCAAGATAATCAGCCAATTGATACCTTTACTATTTCTTATGACGATGAATTATCTGAATTTGATCGAGTTATTCTAGATTCCACACAACGAGAAAAAATCCCTAAAGCAAATAGCTTTTATTTACGTCTTAACGAACGTGCAGCGGCATTGGTAATTACAACTGAGCAACCGACTCTTGTACGTGTCAAATCACGTAATAGCCAGTTTAACTATCAACGTACGGTATGCCATACGAAATGTATTGAAGATCCAAACTTTCATGATATTGCCGCTTGGTATGAGCAAAAAGCTGATAACCATTACGACTTTACTGAACAAGATAGTTACGTCAATATCCGAGTTTTCCAAGAGCCACCAGAGATCCTAATTAAAGACAGTTTCTATCAATCAAGAGAGCTGTTTAAACAATTACCGATCTCTAATGTCGCATTGGTCAATAGCCCAACAAAATATTTTACCCCAGTTACTGAGCCCAGCCCTTATAACTTTGCACCATTGCAAAATAAGCATCTGCTGCAAGCGGCGACTAATGCGCCAAGTACAGATCCAGGCAGTGTGGTTTATCAACTAAACAACAAAACAGCCAGAGAAGTAAATTTAGTAGACACTGACTTTGAACAACTAGCAAGTATTGAAAAAAATGCCCAACAAATTTATCAAAACTGGCAAGGGCAACGCCCGTGGCTTAAACAACGGTTGTATAAACTTACGGCAAATACGCCACTAAAATTAGCATATCCAACGCAACGCCCGTACAGTGTGGTATTAAAAGCGTACAGCCATTATGCTGAGCAGAGCATTATCCTCGATATTGCTCAACGTGCTAAATACCAAAGTGGCTTAACCCATGATTATAGTATTGCAAACAAGCGCTATGGACTTCAGCCGAGCCGCTTAAGTGATGCCTTTTTGATCCATCCAAAAGACAGTCAACTATTTGCTTACCCGGCAATTACTCAACAGCTCAATGCTGATGTTCGTGCGCTCAACAGTTTAACCATTACAAGCAATAAAACCGTCTGGATCGCAGTATTAGAAGAGTACGCTAACGAAGAAGTAAAAATAAGGTGGTGGAATGATGATGCAAGCTAAACGCTTACTTGCGATAATATTACTGTTATTAACTAGCGCAAGTTACGCTAGTTCGTCATCACAAAATGGTGCCTATGCGGTTACAAAAGCCCAACTAGCGCAATGGCTGAGCACGCAAACAAACTTGGCGCAAGGCAACGAACTAACATCAGCGTTAACTTTAGTAACGAAAGATGAACACGTTATAGCAGGAGAAATAAAATACCAGTCGAGTGGCAGTCAGTGTATTGCCTATGCTCCGCACCGCTATTTTGACAAACACAGCTACCCTATTGCGATGGCTCTATTTACTGAATGCCAGGTTTTCTTAGCCAATACCATACATCGCAATACACTTGCAGCTGATGGACAAAAAAGTGATCTAGGTAAATACCACTACAGTGTTACCAATGCGTTTATTCAAAGCTACGCCAACACAGTCGATCAGTTCGTTATTTATCAGATACACGGCTTTGATCCAAAAAAACGACACACTAAAAAAGCACGCAATAGTGATGTAATAATCAGTCATGGTGCCAAGCCAGCTACAGCTAAATTACAGCAAATAAGCCAGTGTTTAACTGACAAATTACAACTTGCCAGTTATGTATATCCGTTAGAAGTTACAGAGCTTGGCGGCACAAAAAATATTTTAAATAAAATTCTGCCAAGCAATGGCGAATTTTTCCATATTGAATTAAGTGATATATTACGCGCGAAACTTGTTCAACAGCCTACTTTGATGAGTCAATTTAAAATATGCATTACGCTATAACTGCTATTATTTTCAGCCTATTGCTTACTTTGAGCCCACACGGCTTAGCCAGTAATGACAATATTTTGAGTTCGCCTATGTGGCTAAATGTGACACCTAACGTGCATTTAGATAAATCTCAGCAAGCGATGTATTTTGAAGCTAAACAAAGTCGTTATCTTTGGCTGGCAAAAGGTCAATGGCTGGAGCTGGATAGTACAACATTTAATTCGTTTATTTACAGCTCGGGGACCAGTCACCTTGCCCAGCAGAGACTCAATGTGAGTCGCGATTTTATCTGTGAACAAGCCAAGTGTCAGTTACCGATTGCATCATATAACCGCATTTTAAAAATCACCAATCACCTTGATGAAGGTGTAACCTTAACGGCAATGGTCGGTGAAACAAACCGTCACCGTGATAGCTTCCGTCGCGCCGTAAAGCTACCACGAGCGGTAACTCGTTTACAATATGGTCAAAATATTGAGCATTATTATCACTTTAAAGCGGGCGAAAAAGTAAAACTGTACTTTCAACACGCTAAAAAATTAAAACTAACTGTGCGCAAAGATTTACTAAATAAAGATATTAACGGCAAAGTCTATACCTATGTAAATGAGCAACCGATCAGTGTGCTCGGTGTTATTGCCAGTCGCGCCAGCGAGTATAGTGACCAACACATTGGTTTGGCCAATACCGATTACTTAGCAATAGATAAAGGTGAATACCTAACTATACGTAGTGAAACAGACGCTTATATTAAACTTGAGCAAAATCACAGAGCAATTTTTGATGATCAAGCAATGGATAAGCAACAAGAACGTTTGTTTCAACCATATTGGGTTAATAATTTAGACAACACGCTGCGTGCTATCTACTCTCAACACGACTTATCACAGCTAAACAATTCACCTTATCAAAGTGGTGAATTACTTTCGCAACGTCGTTATCAAGATTTACTTAGCACAATTTCATCTCGCGATTTTCTTGTTCCGAAGTCGCAGGATAAAGCGTACTTTAATAGTCAATTTAAGCAGTTTGATAGCTTTAGCGGACTGCGGATGGTTGATGATACTGGCTACCCTGTACTATCAGAGCACTATGCGCAAATACATCAATTAGGCCAGCAACAGCATCAATTTTCTCTAAACAATAAACAGCGCGTGAGAACGACGATAACACTGCATGCGCGCAGCAGTGTCGATAGCCAATTGTTAGTTCGCAGTGGTAACTTAAAATGGCATTTAACCTTGCTAAAAAGCGAAAATTTTGCCGCTTTTGAGTTAAACGTGCCTTTAACAACAACTCAATTAAGCATTCAGAATCTTCAGCAACAGCGCCAACCAATTGAATACGTAATGCAAAGTGATCAATTACTAGATTTACCAAATAATGAATTGCTCTATGCACAAGCAGGTACGCTAAAAGAAAAAAGTAATCTTATTCATAACTTATTGGCCCAGCAAATTAGCCAAATCGGTGATGAGTTTACTGCCGCACTGCTCCCTTATAAACCACTGAAAACAAAAACTGCGGCAATAACTTCCACTGATACTATGCATTGGCAACATCAACTCGGTGAAGCTGAGTATTTAATGGCAGAGCATCCACTTCAGGCACTGCAATTAATTAAAAAATTAGTCAACGTGCCCAATACAGATATTGCAATTAAAGCGTGGCAATTGCGTCTCACTATTTTGATGGCGCAAGGGCGCGACGCTTTAGCCAAAAGCTACCTTGAAGGGCTCTACAAAAGCAGCCAAGAAGTGGCTATCAAATCCTATGCTGGCAATCAGTTGATACAACAATATCAAACATTAGAGCAAGACTATAAACTGCAAGGTTTATGTGCCAATGCTTTAGATTTATTAGCGCCATGTAGGAACATTTTGATTGCGCTTGCAATCAAACAACAAAAAAACTTACTCGCATTGTGGTTAAGTCATGACTTACCTAATCAAGCGGCATTGCAAACAAGCTTTGCAAAATTAAATTGGCGCGATTACAGCGAAGCAGATATTCAACAGCCCAGCTACGAACTTGATTACCCAGGCACGCAAACGCTTGCCAGCCCAACGGGGTTAATACAAGCACTGGTGGTTAATAAAAGCCAAGCGGTAACATTCAAAGCGCAAAGCCAACCACTCACAATTGCCCTAAGAGCGCGCAGTACCAGTGTTCAAAATGGTCAATATAAAATGAGCTGGTTGTTTGCACAACAGACATCGCAATCATCAAAATCAGCGCAACACACTGTACTGCCAATTTTTTCTGATATTAACTCGCAAACCCTATTACGCAATGATGCTCAACCGCTGTCGATCTCCAGTGACGCGTTGATCACATTACAAGCTGGTGAGTCAGTTCGCTTATATAGTGATCAACAAACATTTATTTCCTATAAAATACTCTCGCAGCCATTGACGACAACGTATAATTATCAAAATATGGCAACCCGCTATTTTTGGCAAACACCATTTATGGCGTTGCTATATGACACCGATATCAACATGCAGACGTTATTGAATAATACCTTATTTAAGTTAGCGGATAAAACGCTAACCACCAATGAGTACACGCAAGTTTTAGCGAAAGTAAATGCCCTGAGCTTACCTCCACAACTCGCGCAGTTATTTTCACGTATACAAAGTTATGGCCAGTGGGTTCCTCTACAAGACTATACTGACTTTGCTGGCACGCAACTCATTGCTGTGGATTCTCAAGATGAGAGTAGCTATAGCGACCAATTACTGCGTACCAGTAGCCAAGGCGGTTTTACGCAAGGATTAGTCTTACGCCCACATCATGATTTACATATTGACTTGAGCCAAACCCGCTCAGAACAAATTCGTTTAAACTTTCATTTTTCGGTCGCAGAGTTATCTGCAGCGGCTGACTTATCCCAAGGGAATGTCGCGAACGTTGCAATAAAATTAGCCACATCGGAAAAAGTTTGGTCAATACAACCTGATAAACCAACTGCATTTGGTTTTAATAAAACTGAGCTAACCGATAATGTGCTCTCGTTGCAATGGCTTAATCCTTATTTATCACAAATGATGACAATCAGCGCACAAGAGTACCGTAATGGTCGCTGGTATGACTTACCGCTTAGCAATAACTTGTTATTTTACACTGTTCTGCCAGAGCGGCATTTAATCGCACAATTACCAGCCGATCGCTTAGTTAAGCTCGAGCAAATGCTCCCAAGCAGTATTGTTGGTGAATTTGAACAACGCCTTGAACGCAGCTTTTTCCACCCAGCAGGTAAAATAGAAGTCAGCACCGACAGCATCAAGCACGTTCGCTTATATACTTGGCAATTGAGTGAAAGCAATCATAAAATATCTAATTTTGAAGCCGAGCAAAACAGCTTCGCAAACACCGTAATTTACCAACTGCCCGTTGCTCAGCGTGCCCTGCAAACTGAGGTCGCACAGTTTCATCCAGACGACTTAAGCTGGCAAGCATTTATTAATTATGACCGCCGAGGTATTTTTGAATCTAGCGAAAACGTCCCTATTCGTCATAGTATGGATGTTGGCGCTAGGTTTCGATTAAGTGACGATGAGAATTGGTATCGTCTTGATCTTACTTACTCTTTGAGCGAACAAGATAGCGAACTATTTTCGATTGATGGCTATCATTCTTGGCAAGATCATGACAGTCCTTGGTACGTCGACAGCGCCTTGCAAACCACATGGCAACCAAGTCAAGCAGACACTGACAGCCAATATGCATTTAATACCTATGTGCAGATTGGTCAGATCTGGCGCATTGATGAAAGTCATCGTCATCAATGGCAAATAAGTCCATTCTACAGCTACAGCAGTGCTAATATTGAAGACTTTTTATTTGATCCTAAACTCAATTCAGACATTTATAATTTTTATCGCGAAGATCACCCGCATGGTTGGCGAGGCGAATATCAATATCGCTATCAACCGTGGGTTGATAGTTACTTTAATTTTCTCGCCGGCAGCACGTCCAATGCCGATTGGACAAGCCTAGATATTTTGCGTTTTGGCGCATCTTGGCATCAATATTATCAAGGGCAAATCTTCCAAGCCGGATTAACCAGTTACTATAAGTTTGCTGATAAACATCGCCCTAATAGCACATGGCAATACATCACCAGTGTAGGTTGGCGAAAACAGCTGCCATTAGGTAACTTTTCACAAGGGTGGATCAAAGTACGTTGGGACCAAGATTGGTTTAGAAATGACCATAACATCAGTCTCGAGTTTTCGACTGGCAATATAGCTGACACCGGTTTTGGTGTTTTCTCTCACGACGAAATTATTTTTGAGTCACTGCAACTCAATCACTTTTTAGAGCAGAATTAATATGGCAAACACCAAGAAAGTTACTCCCTCTAGCGAATTAAAAGATCGCTTAGAACATCTATTGTTTGCTGATATTGCTAATTTTTGGCTGGACCTTTATCGCCAAAAATACCGTCAACTTGTTGATGAACTAGCGCAGTGGGAATTGCTGCAAAATATGCCCGATGGCGAAGATCAGGATATTTGGCTATTGCGCCAAGCAATTGCTTTTCTACGTCATCGCGTAGAACATAAACAGCAAAGTTTACAAAAGTTGGATGCCGGTTATCTGCTTTTTATTGAAAGACTCAGTCATGCAGAAATCAGCGCCGAACGTGAATTCCATATTTTAGATTACGCTCAGCAACTAGGCGCCACGTCTGAACAATTACGCCAAGATAAACTTGCCTTTAATCGTTGGTTTGACGAAGGTGCTGTGATCAACCGTTACCAAGATATAGTCGCTGATATTGAACAAACTCTTAAATTTTTAATTGGAAAGCTTGGCGACTTAAGTAATCGCTATTTAAAAAAATCTTCAAACGATATAGCAAAAGCGTGGCAAACTCTGGACTTAGAGAGCTTCTTTTTACAATTATTAACCAAGACCGATAATGAACATGTAAGAAATGCGCTATACCGTGCCTTAGCGAATCAAGTACAACTGATGCATAACTATGATGGCGATCCAGAGCTAAGTGCAAATTTAATTGAAACCTTAGTATTAGCATTAGAAGAGGTGAATACACCGCATTTAGCCCGTTTGGATATATTAGAAATTTTGATCCATCAACGGCCAACCTACATTCGTGCATTTATGCAGCAGCTGATCCAACAAACTGATCAGTGCCAACTTAATGCTGAAGAACGGTTATTTATTTTAGCTGCGTTACCAAAAATTTTAACCAGCCAGAACACATTGAGCCACTTATGTGAAAACCTGTTAATGCAGTTAGCCGAACACAGTTATCCACGAGTAAGGCAAAGTGTTATAGAGCAAGCTGGTAATTTTTCTGTCAGTTTTTTACAAAATTTATTAACCGAACGATTAAAAATAGAAACCGTTGATGCCGTGCGCTTTACGTTAGTTAAACAACTAAGTAGCCCTCGTATAGATACCGACAACTTTGCATTCAAACTCTGGTGGCAACTATTAAGTGGTAATGAAAGCTTTGCCATTAAACGTTTAACGTTAGAGCTCACTGCTCGTATGATGCTCAATCAACAATTAGAGACAAACCAACCAAATAGCGTTTTCACAACTTATATCAATTGTTTAAATGAACGATTGCAGAGCGAGCCGGTGCTGGCTATTCGCCGTTTTATCAGCCGTACCAGAGAGCAATTAGTTGCATTTGAGCATCAAAATTTAATGGCTGAGTTAGAGCAAGTATTACCAAACTCTGCAACCCTATCTCAGCTCGATAAAGAATTAGATGAAGAGTTACTTGGTCGCTTACTCAGTCGTAAAGCTCAGCAAAGCGAAGGCTACAATGTTAGTAAAAATAAATTAACATGGCAGATCCGCAGTGGTTATCGTTATGCGTTTAGGTTGTGGCGTTTTATACATGAATGGCGCAACCCAAGCACAGACAAACGCCAAAGCTTTAATCATAGCAAAGCCCGAAAACCATCTGCCTTTATGCATGTGCCTAGTTGCTCTGTAGCGGAGATAAGCACTACCAATGTTCCTGGCGAACCGTTATTTGATACTGATGAATACTCAGCGCGGCCACATTTACCGTTACCTGATTTCTTACTCTCGGTACTGAGCCAAGACAATTTAAAACAGCCAGCAAAGACCTATACGCCAGATGGTATTTTATTAGTTACCCCGCCAAAGTCATTATTTCAGCGAATTAGCAGTTATATTTGGCTAAGTATTAATATTGATAGTTTAGATACGCAACGTAAAGGTAACGAAATAGAGCAAAACAATTACCTGACAGCACTCAATAAGCATGGTTTTAGTTTTGAATTTAAAGCCTATGGTGAACAACTCGGTTGTACGTTTGATGTAGAGCCAAATATTAGTAAGCTTTATAATAAGCTAAGTTTTTCTCCACTACTGGTAAATATTTGGCTGAATTTTAAAGAGTATCTTTACTCAATCTATCAAAACAGTATTGGTCAGCTTATCTTTTTTGTAGTTGGTTTTATGGTTTATTTTTGGGGACGTCATATTCGCATAAGCCGACGTATAAAAACCGACCGTCAAGCAATTCCAGTCAGTATTGGTGGTTGGGGCACCCGAGGTAAATCTGGCACTGAACGCTTAAAAGCCGCGCTGTTCAGCAGTCTTGCGTTAAAAGTAATAACGAAAACAACGGGCTGCGAAGCAACCCTTATTTATGCTCGCTCCAATGGTGAACAATTTGAAGTGCCTTTATTCCGCCCATTTGATAAAGCCAGTATTTGGGAACAAAGTGATGTTTTACATTTTGCTAAAAATGTCAAAGCAGATGTCTTTTTATGGGAGTGCATGGGCTTAACACCTCGCTACGTCAAAATACTCAGGCAGTGGATGCAAGATAACTTTTCAACTATTACCAATGCCTATCCTGATCATGAAGATATATTAGGACCAACAGGTATTGATGTGGCTAAAGAAATGGCAAACTTTATCGCCCCCAAAAGTCAGGTTTTTACTAGCGAACAAACCATGTTCCCTATTTTAGATAAAGACGCTACACAAAAAAGCAGTACCTTAATTCAGGCACATTGGGGCGATGGTTATCAAATCACACCCGACATTAGAGCACTTTACCCATATGAAGAGCACCCGGATAATATTGCTTTAGTATGTAAGATGGCAGCCTACATTGGCCTGGAAAAAGACTTTGTATTTAAAGAAACAGCACAGCGTATAGTACCTGACATTGGTGTTTTACAACACTTTAGCCCTGTACCTTTTACACATTTTAGCATGTCATTCGTTAATAGTATGTCAGCCAATGAACGCTTAGCGACCATAGAGAACTGGCGACGCTTAGATTTATTTGGCCTAAGCAAGGATCCAAGTAAACAAACCATCGCCTTGATTAACAACCGAAATGACCGTGTAGCACGTTCAAAAGTGTTTGCCCAGATGCTCGTCGAAGATTTACCGTTTGATAAAATGGTTGTCATTGGTACCAATGTTGATGGCTTTTATAGCTATTACTTGCACGCTTTTGCTGAGCGCTTTGAACGAATAATTAGTAATAATGATTTACAGGAATTAGAATTGTTGTGCTCTCAGCTACACTGCATTAAAGAAGCAGATACAGTTGCCGAAATAATGAATAAAGCACTTGAAGGTAGCTACCAGGCAAAAGAATTTACCGCCTTGAATAATGCAGAGCAATTTACTGATTGGCTCAATGGACAGGCACAAACATTAAGTGAACAGCAGCGGATAAGTTTGCAAGATGTTTTTAATCACTATTTAAGCTATCAACAGATGCGGCCTTTGTTGAGTGATTTAAAAAAGAATCAACATAATTTACAAACAATATTATTGGAATTAGTCAAAAGTAAATGCATATTAATTACTAACTCCAAGGTCACCCCCGATCAATTAACGATCATGCTAACGGCACTTGCGAGGCCTCACTGTCACCAAGTCATCATTGGTATGCAAAACATTAAAGGAGCTGGCTTAGGCTATGTTTATGGCTGGCAACAATGGCAAAAGATTTACGATAGCATAAGTATGCTTTTAGATAACAATTGCTCAGCTGAACAGTTTAAAAAAACCTTAACGCGCTTATCACTGATCAGTACATTTAGTCAGCTTGAGCATGCTTATTTAAGCAGTGCGTTATTAGAGATAAAAAAAATGCATCATGCGCAAAATGAATACAGCCAAGCAGAGCTTGTGCATATTAATGAACGTTTGAATAAACATCAGCAACAGCTAGACAATAAAACCGACAGCCAGCAACAAGGCCCATTAAAAAGATTTGCCAGACAAGTGGCTGAATCATTTTTAGATGCTGGGGCTGCTGTTAAACGCAAAAAAATTGCCAACCAAGTTTATAAAGATATCGCAACCCAGCGTATTACTCTTGAAAAAGCTATTACGGTCTTAGGAAAGCTAAATCGCAATCAAAAGCCCGGCTGGTTAACATTTTCAAATAAAGATAATAGCTAAGTTAATCATACCGTAAAAACCTACAAAGCCTTAATTACTAATTAAGGCATACCGACCTAAACAAATGTATTAACTTAATTTTCAGCTAAAATTTTAGTTATAAAATAAGTAAAATATTTTCAAAGTAATTACATTCAGCAAGTCACTGTTTGCAAATGAATTATTTAAAAAAGACAAATAAAGCAGTGAATTATTGCGAAAACGCTCATGTTCAACATTTGACCGAACCCAATATTTATAGCAAAATAGTACCATGAATTGTTAATAAAAATGTTAACAAAAACAAAATGAATTACTTGGTAGGAAAAGTACTATGAAAAACTCATTGTTTAAGCTTGCAACATTACCTTTATTGATCGCTTCAGGCTTTGCAGCAGCATCAACGAACCTAGTAGCAAATGGTTCTTTTGAAAACACTGCAACAATTTCTGGAACATGGGGATTATTAAATCAAGTCTCAGGTTGGCAACGTTCAAACAATGCTAAGTTTGAAATCCAAACCAATAAGCTTGGCCTTATCAAACCTCAAGATGGCAGCCAGTATTTAGAGTTAGATTCGACAGCTAATTATAGCGTTTCGCAAACATTGAATACTGATGTTGATCATAACTATGAAGTAAGCTTTTATTATTCAGCACGTGTAAGTGGTGATGCAAATACTAATAAAGCAGAAGTATATTGGGATGGTGAGTTACTCGATACGTTAAATTCAACCACCAAAGACTGGCAAAAGTTTACGTACACTGTAAAAGCAAGTTCAGCAGCAACCGAACTTAAATTTATCGGCGCAGGTAAATCTGATTCATTAGGTGCGTTTATTGATGATGTTAAAGTAACTAGCCAATGTGCATCTGGCTTATACGGTATTAATAACTTCGGTACGAATGAAGAAGGATTTGTTTACTTTTTCAATACTGACACAAACACATACTCTAAAGTAACGGGTTTAAGTAACACGGCATCAAATATTGCATCACATAATGGTGTTTTATATTTCATGGAGCAATTAGATAGCTCGACTAAAATCTCGCAAATTTTATCACTTGACCTTGCTACGAATGAGCAGGCATTGGTTACATCTGCAACTTCGTACCCGATTTACCGCTCTGCAATGAACGCTGATGGCACAACATTACGTACCACAAGCAAAACATACATGTACGATTTTGACCTAGCTACAGGTGATAAAACAGTACTTGGTAAATTAACTTTCCCTGGTGATTCGTTCGCTGATGGTGATATTGCTTATTCAGCTGATAATAATGTTCTTTACGTTCTTACCGGTAAAGCACTTTATACTATTGACCAAGGTTCAATGGAGTTGTCTTTAATTGGTGAGCATGGTGTTGATCAAGCATCTGGTATCGCAATTGCTGCAGATGGCACAATTTATGTTTCAGGACGTGTAAAAGGCGAGAACGCTAAAATTTACCGATTAGATCAAAATACTGCGGCGGCAACATTCATTATGGATGGCCCTTCACATGTTAATGATTTAACGTTTGTTGATAGTAACTACTGTAACTAATTTACACTGTTAATAAGTCTTTATTTAAAGGCCGAGTAATTTATTACTCGGCCTTTAGTATTTGTTACACAATGCCACCTTATTTACCCGCTATACAAAAAATGAGCAAGTGTCATTTCATTACGCTTATTACCGCAAAGCCCCTTAGTGCCTTACGCTGACGCTTTAAAGCCATCAGTAATCTAACTATCGCAAGCACTTCCCCTGCACTGCCCGTGTATGTATACTTAGGCGCAATTGTAGCTAGGATAAGGGTGTGACTCTTACCCACTAAGCAATCTTAGTGAGCAAACCATTACCTTAGCTGCATTAAAAATAATATTCATGGCCACCCGTTCTATTTGTGTTGAAAGCACATGAACGACCAAAGCAAAAAATATAAGGCCGCAATAATTAACGTTGAGTTAGGAAGTAAATATGAGTTCATTACCTAAAGCAGGTGATTTTTTAGGGCATCCTAAAGGATTATTTCTGTTGTTCGGCACAGAAATGTGGGAGCGATTTGGTTATTACGGCATGCGTGCCATTTTAGTACTTTATCTTGTTGCTATTGTCCAAGACGGTGGTTTTGGTTGGAGTAATGCAGACGCACTAAGCCTTTATGGTACGTTCACAATGGCGGTTTATATCACTCCATTATTTGGTGGTTGGTTAGCTGATAACGTACTTGGTCAACGAAAAGCTATTATCATCGGCGGTCTACTAATGGCTGCTGGCCATTTTACTATGGGTATCCCCCACGATATGTTAGCCGGCCAACAAGAAAACGTATTTTATATCGGTCTTGCTTTATTATGTATGGGTAACGGTTTATTTAAACCTAACATCTCAACTATGGTTGGCGACTTGTATAAAGAGGGTGATCAACGTCGTGATGGCGCCTTCACAATCTTCTATATGGGTATCAACTTAGGTGGTGCGCTTGGTCCACTTGTTGCGGGTTTCGCAGCTGCATCTATGGGTTGGCAATATGGCTTCATTGTAGCAGGTGTTGGTATGCTTGTATCTGTGGCGATGCAAGTGGTTTTAAGTAATAAATACTTAGGTGATATTGGTGTTGTTCCTGCAGCTAAATTAGCGCAATCACAATCAACTTCAGATACCAAAGAGCCGCTAACTAAAGTAGAAACTGACCGTATCAAAGTTATTTTCACTATGAGTGTATTTAGTATCATATTTTGGATGGGTTTTGAGCAAGCCGGTGGCTTGATGAATTTATTCGCAAATGATTACACAGACCGTATGTTGTTCAACTTTGAAATTCCAGCCTCTTGGTTTCAATCATTAAACTCTATTTTCATTATCATTTGTGCTCCTATCGTTGCCATCGTTTGGCTAAAACTTGATAAACGTGAACCTAATTCACCCGTTAAGTTTGCCATTGCGTTGATATTTTTAGCGCTTGGTTTCATCACTATGATTTTAGCACTTATGACTCAAGGTCACGGTGAGCCGTTACAGATCAGCATGATGTGGTTAGTGTTATTTTACTTATTCCATACTCTGGGTGAATTATGTTTATCACCTATCGGCTTATCAATGGTGAGTAAACTAGCACCACTGCGTTTAGCATCAATGCTAATGGGTATTTGGTTCCTATGTACTGCGGTTGCAAATAAGATTGCAGGTTTCGTTGGTTCATTCTTAGGTGAAGGCGAAGAAGCGCTTGATAACGCATTAGGCATTTTTATTGGTTTAGGTGCCACTGCTGTTCTCTCTGCTGTGATCATGTACTTACTAAGCGATAAGCTTGTTAAGTGGATGCACGGTGCAGAAGGTCAACACGAGCCACAAACACAAGAACACATTTTAGCTGAAGAGCTTGAAGTAGTTGCTGAAAAACCGTAACTCTGTGTTTATTATCTCCCCACAAGCTATGACGCTTGTGGGGATTTTTGTTGCTCTATTTATATCACCATGATTAATTCCTGCCAACCAAACGTCGATTTAAGTTACGATATTAATAAGGCTGACTTCAAAGCGCGTAACAAAAGATTATAAATTACTTTTCAACAGCTTCATTAAACACATCTGATAGGCCACCACGCACGTTCAACGAAACGCTGTAGCACTGCTAGCAAAATGCCCCAGCCATTACTAGTGACCTTAGCTTAGCGCAGAAGAGTTAGTTTTTTAACAAATACGGCTCTAGCGTAAACAATTTATTACACCACGTATATTTAATAAGGGGTGAATAGTTCCTTTATTTGATTATTTACCCCCTTAAATAAGAATAAATTAATTCTATTTATCAATAAGTTAACAAAAGTTTAAGTTACTTAATACAAGACCTTTCAATACAAATCTCAAAACCAAGCATTAATGCTTATGCATTTTAAAATGATCGTCCCATTTAATTTACAAATAGCCTGCTAGCTAAATAGATGCGAACTCTTCCCCTTTGTCTAGTTATAGTTAATTATCTGCGCATCAGACACAACAAGACGCAGTGTTTATTGCGGGAGAATTATTATGAGTGAAGTAACTAACCCTTTAGGTTTGGTAGGTATCGAGTTTACTGAATACGCTACACCTGATGCAGATTATATGGATAAAGTATTTACCGATTTTGGTTTTTCAAAGCTCAAAACATTTAAAGGTAAAGACATTGTTTATTACAACCAAAACGATATTCACTTTTTACTAAATAATGAACGTGATGGTTTCTCTGCAGAGTTTGCAAAAAGTCATGGTCCTGCAATTTGTTCTATGGGTTGGCGTGTAGAGAATGCTCAACAGGCATTTGACACCGCAGTAGCCCGTGGTGCAAAACCCGCGACTGATTCAACTCATAAAGACCTACCATACCCGGCAATTTACGGTATTGGTGACAGCTTAATTTATTTTATTGAGCAATTTGGTGACAAAGGTTCAATCTATGAGCAAGACTTTGAAGACTTAAGCGAACAAAACATTGTTGATGATAAAGGCTTTATTCGCATCGACCATTTAACTAATAACGTTTATAAAGGCACTATGGAAACATGGGCTAACTTTTATAAAGACGTCTTTGGTTTTACTGAGGTTCGTTACTTTGATATCAAAGGCCAAAAAACAGCCTTGATCTCTTATGCTCTTAAATCACCGTGCGGCACCTTCTCGATTCCAATCAATGAAGGTAAAGGCAACGATAACAACCAAATCGATGAATACCTTGGTGAATACAATGGCCCAGGCGTGCAGCATTTAGCATTCTTAACAGATGACCTAGTAAGCTCACTAGATAAGCTTGATAAATCAACCATTGCCACGCTTGATATTATCCCTGAATACTACGATACAATTTTCGATCGTGTACCTTGGGTTGCAGAAGATAAAGAAAAGATCCGTGAACATCAGATCTTAGTCGATAGCCAAAGTGAAAATTGCTACTTGTTGCAAATTTTCTCGAAAAACTTATTTGGCCCAATCTTTATCGAGATGATCCAACGTGTTGATGACGGCGGTTTTGGTGAAGGTAACTTCCAAGCACTGTTTGAATCAATCGAGCGCGACCAAGAGCGCCGCGGCGTTTTATAAGCACCGTATTGTAAATTTAAAAAGCAGCGTACTTCGCTGCTTTTTGTCGTTTCATCAATATTATAAATGACAATCTGAATTTCACTGTTTAAATCGCGCTATTCATCACCATATCCACTGTAAAGCGCGACTGACTAAACCAAAGGAAATGTAATGAGTTTAATTAACGAAACCCATGATATAAATTTAACTAGCTGGGTTGCCTCAGCGAACGTTGCAAATTGTGACTTCCCAATTCAAAACCTACCATTTGCAGAAGTACGTCGTAAGAACTCTGACGAAGCTTTTCGTGGTGCCGTTGCCATTGGCGACCAAGTTATCGACCTTGCCAAAGTAAACGAGTTAGCTATTTTCTCAGGCGATGCACAAACAGCCATAGCAGCAGCAAGCCAAGCAACATTAAATGAATTTATGGGTCTTGGTCAGCAATATTGGTCAGCGCTACGTTTAGCATTATCTAAAGCATTACGCGAAGGCGCCGCTGAACAAGCTAAGTTAAGCGACGCATTAATTGCCCAAGCAGACATTGAGTTTGCATTGCCATGTCGTATTGGCGATTACACTGACTTTTACACATCTATCTATCATGCAACAGCAGTCGGTAGCTTATTCCGTCCTGACAACCCGTTACTGCCTAACTATAAATGGGTCCCCATTGGTTACCATGGCCGTTCTTCATCAATTGATGTGTCAGGTCAAACCTTTCATCGCCCAAATGGTCAAACTAAGGCGCCAGACGCTGAAGTACCATCGCTTGGTCCGTGTAAACGTTTAGATTATGAGTTAGAGCTAGGCATTTATTTAGGTAAAGGTAATGAATTAGGTGATGCCATTGCTATCGAAAACGCTGAAAACCATGTATTTGGTTTTTGTGTATTCAATGACTGGTCAGCACGTGACTTACAGGCATGGGAATACCAACCATTAGGTCCATTCCTTGCGAAAAACTTTGCTTCAACTGTATCACCGTGGATTGTAACCACCGAAGCATTAGCACCTTATAGAACATCATGGACTCGTGATGAAAATGACCCACAACCATTAGATTATTTAGAATCAAGCCAAAACCGTGAGCTTGGCGCCTTTGATATAAAAATGGACGTACAAATTGAGACCGCTAAAATGCGTGAACAAGGTGCTGCACCTTCATTAGTATCTAAATCAAGTTTCAAACATTCATACTGGACAGTGGCACAAATGGTGACTCATCACACAGTAAATGGTTGTAACTTTATGCCAGGTGATATGCTGGGCTCAGGTACGCAATCAGGTCCGACTCATGAAGAAGCCGGTTCATTACTTGAACTGTCTCGTGGTGGTAAAGAAAAAATCACCCTTAATAACGGTGAACAACGCAGCTTTTTAGAAGATGGCGACAACGTTATTATGCGTGGTTGGTGTGAAAAAGCCGGTTTTGCTCGTATCGGTTTTGGCTGCGTAGAAGGAACGGTTCTTCCTGCTAAGTAACTAAGTTGTAAACATTTATTAAATGTATTTATTATAAGGAGGCGACCAACGCCTCCTTTTTTAAGATTAATTACAATTTTTTACTGGCTTTTTCAGCTCAGATTGCTATCTTAATTCGGTTAATAGCCAGTGTTTATAAGCCATGTCAGCATTTATTAAGTCTTTTTATCACAAATTATTCCCAGCTAGACAGCTGTTGATCCGCCAAAATGGTGAGGTTAAACATGTGATATTAGCACCTTGGTTACAAATATCAGCCGTAGCTATTATTTTAATTGCTTTAATTTGGTTGGCTGTTTCGACCCTGCGAATATACTCTCAAACCAACAAGATTTCCGATATCGAACAAAGCCAATTATCAAAACAACAACAGTGGCAGCAACAAAGTAAAGAACAACAAGCACAATACGATAAACAGTTAGCCCAGCTTGCGGTGCTAGAGCAAAAGCATGCTTTATTGCAGAGCATGATCGATTCTTTACCTGAGTCGATGAGTAATCCCACACTGCCAGCAGCGCCGCCAGAAGGTGAACTCGGCGAACAACAAGAAGAGTTCCACGAACCATTAGTTGATGAAAACCCTAACAGCGCACACACTCTTTCACTCTCTGACTCTGTTAATATCGAGCAACGTTTTGCACTACTCGATAGCCAATACCAACACAGCTTTTTACAAATAGAGCAACAAATAGAACGCCGCCAGCACGATATTTTAGCGATGCTCAAAGGTGCAGGACTTGATACCGCCTTGGCGCGTCGTCTAGATGGTGATATGACAGAAACCGCGCAAGGTGGTCCGCTGGATTTATTTGATGAATCAAAGATCCCAGCTGAATTTTTAGTCATCGCAGATAAACTATTGGCGTTGAATAAGCTTGAAAATTTACTCAGTGAGTTACCGCAAACTCTGCCTGCAGCAAATTACTATATTTCGAGTAGTTTTGGCCTGCGTAAAGATCCAGTGAATAACCGTCATGCTTATCATAAAGGTGTTGATTTAGCAGGTTGGCATAAAACCGAAATATTCGCCCCCGCTGATGGCACTGTATTACGCGCAGGACGCAACGGTGGTTATGGTAATTTTATCGAACTGCAACATAAAAACGGCTTTGTAACTCGGTTTGGTCACTTAAATAAAATCAACGTTAAAAAAGGCCAAACGGTAACCAAAAATGATGTTATCGGATTAATGGGCAGCACTGGCAGAAGTACTGGCACTCACCTACACTATGAAGTATTACTTAACGACAAACATGTCAATCCAGTCAAAATAACAAAGGCGCTTTCTCGTGTTCGGTAAAAAAAAATCAACAGTAAGTAGTTCTGCAAATTCTCAACTAAAAAGAACTAGCCACACTCCTTCGATCATTTCTGAAGATGTTCGCTTAACGGGCAGCTTAGTGAGTCAAGGTGAAGTACAGCTTGATGGTCGCATAGATGGTGATGTTCGTGTTAACCATTTAGTTATTGGTAATACCGGTTGTGTTGAAGGCTCAGTGGTCGCTGAAAGCGTGATTGTAAAAGGTAAAGTAATCGGCTCGCTCAACGCCAGCAAAGTAGTTATTGAACGTTCAGCGCAAGTGCACGGGGATGTTTATCAAGATACTTTAAGTATTGATGCTGGTGCAATTATTGAAGGTAACTTAAAACAACGCCATGAAGCTGAAACGGTTGAATTAATTACCAATAACGCAGAATCAAAGCCGGAGCTTACATCTGCGCTCAGTGAAGGTGATAATGACTTGTCGTTTTTCAACAAACAAGCCGCAGAGAAAAAATAATCGCTTTATTTTACTTTTTCTTAGTAACGTACATCGTAATATCAGCAGTGAAGACCAATTCACTGCGAGTATTGTAAAGCTTCACTGGCACCACTAAATCCTCTTTATCTAGCCATTGTCTTGGCATTGCAATTTCTGCCACAGCTGTGACATCAGTATCAACCTTCGCTAAGTACTGCACCGTCATTCCTTTAGGGATCCAGCGATGAGTTTTATATGGCACGGTAGCATCAACCATCACACCGGCACATAACTCAGCTAAATTACATTGCGCAATAGCATGGATAGTCCCAATATGATTGTGCACACTCCGTCGGTTTTTAACCATTGCGCTGCAATGTCCGTCACGTAAATCTAAAACAGTGGGTTTCATGGAGCCAAAATAAGGGGCTTTAAAACACACGACTTTAGTAAATAACCAATTGCCAAATGGTAGACGCTTAAAACTATGCCATGCAGTTAAAACTGTAGATTTATTACTCATTATTATTTTCCATTGAATGTCGCTATTGCAAAATTAGCACATCAGACCAGTTAGCAAAAGTGCATTTATACTTATAATCTTACTAGCTATATTCTTATAGATGGGTCATATGCCCTTTCTTTTTTATCTTTGCAGACCTAAAATACGCGGCAAAAGGAGCACTCATGCCAACAACCGATCGCCGCAATCATCTTAGTGTTATTTTAATTCTCGCTCTTCTGGTTATATTCTGCCCATTAGCGATTGATATTTACTTACCCGCATTTCCTGATATAGCGCAAGCATTGGCTATTGATGAGCAGCAAGTGCAACTTACCGTCGCTATTTTTATGCTGACGGTTGGCTTAGGTCAGCTTATAGCAGGTCCTTTAGCCGACAAGTTTGGCCGCCGTCCAGTCGCACTATTTGGCATCACACTGTATGGATTTGCCGGGATGTTGGCTTTTTTAGCACCTAGTTTTAGCATTCTGATGCTTGCACGTGCACTGCAAGGTTTTGGGGCTTGTGCCACTTTTGTAGTTGCATTTGCGATTGTTCGTGATACCTACGGCAGTGCTAAAAGCGGCCAAATGATCACTTACCTAAATGGTATTGTGTGTTTTATTCCGGCGTTAGCACCTATTTTAGGCGCTTGGCTGACTGTGCAATTTGGCTGGCGGATAAACTTTTTATTTTTGGCGGGGTTTGCTTGTGTTGGACTAATGATCACTGCCATATATTTTAAAGAAACACGCCCTGCGGATAGCCACTATGAGGGCCACATACTCGATTTACGTCGTTTTATACCAATCATTAGCACGCCTATTTTTCTTTTTAATAGCCTAATTTGTATGGTGGCAATGTCGGCTATTTTAGCTTTTGTAACATTAGCACCGGGATGGATCATGACCGAGTTAGGTGGATCGGTCAGCGATTTTACTTTTTGGTTTACTCTCAATGCCATTGTTAGCATTGTAGCTAGCTTTATTGCACCATTGTATATCAAACGCCATAGTCAAAAAGCGTTACGCATAGGTATGAGTTTATTAATTTTCTCTGGTGTACTGATTTTAATTCTCGGCCAGTTTAAAAGTGCCTTTGCTTTTATGCTGCCAGTGTTGATTGCTGCGCTAGGCTTTGCACTTAGCTTAGGCTCAGCGGCTGGAATGGCATTGTCACATTTTGCTAAACAAGCAGGTACTGCATCTGCGTTAATCGGTTTAATGCAAATGAGCGGCGCTGGAGCATTGGTTATGCTCACCCAAGTGCTCCCTTTCAATGCGCCCGAGTTTATTGCTTTTCACTTATTATTATTGCTGCCACTGTGGGTTATACTGCTCAGTAATAAAGCACACGCTTATCACCCTAAAAACACATAAAAACAATGATCAATTTTGAATTTTTACTGTCATTTTTAGCCGCGAGTTTTTTAATCGCTGTTGCACCAGGTCCTTCCAATGCTTTTTTAATGGCGCAAACTTTTGCCAATGGCCGCGCAGCAGGCTTACAAAGCGCATTTGGTTTTGCTTTAGGCGGAGTGGCGCATACTTTATTTGCCGTTGTCGGTCTTACGGCTATCCTAAAAGCCTCAGAAGTGGCTTATACCAGCGTACAATACGCTGGTGCTGCCTACTTATGTTATTTAGGTGTTATGATGTTTAAAAGCACATTTATCCAGTCAGAGTGCAGTAGCGAAGATAAACCCCATGTAAGCACCAAGAAAAAAACTAATGTTATGTTTCAGGCTATGATGACTGAAGTGCTCAACCCTAAAGTAGCGTTATTTTTTATTGCGTTTATTCCGCAGTTTGTTGATCCAACCCTGTCATCATCAACTACATTTCAATTAGCTTTCTTTGGCTTACTGTATCCACTTTTTGCGTTTCCGATTGACTGCACGTATATTTACTTTGGCGATAAAATTGCAGGCTACTTTCGAGAGCACCCGCAAAGCCAAATTTGGATTGATCGTATAACAGGTGTAGTATTTGTAGTTCTTGCGGTTAATCTACTCATCTAAAAAAAAAGAGTCAACATGGAACAAAAACAGCAAACCCTTCCAGCGCAAAAAAATATTGCTTTAGTTGCACACGATGGTAAAAAAGCAGCCTTGCTAGCCTGGTGTAATAAACATCGCGATAACCTCAGTAAGCACACTTTATATGGCACAGGCACCACAGGTCATTTAATTGAGCGAAATACTGGACTTGAAGTTATCAAACTACTTAGTGGCCCTATGGGGGGCGATCAGCAGTTAGGCGCTAAAATTGCGGAGCATGAAATTCATGTGTTGATTTTCTTTTGGGACCCCCTTGCATCTCAACC
Source organism: Pseudoalteromonas sp. SR44-5 (assembly GCF_014163675.1). Lineage (NCBI taxonomy): Bacteria > Pseudomonadati > Pseudomonadota > Gammaproteobacteria > Alteromonadales > Pseudoalteromonadaceae > Pseudoalteromonas > Pseudoalteromonas sp. SR44-5. The sequence continues at coordinate 141,909 of NZ_JACJDT010000001.1, read as the reverse complement.
TCATGATCCGGATGTTAAAGCGTTATTACGCTTAGCTGCGGTATGGAATATTCCAGTGGCGTGTAATGAAGTCAGCGCAGATATGATTTTAAGCTCGCCTTTGATGCATAACGAGCTTGAACGGTCATTGCCAGATTACGAGAAATACCTCGCAACCCGACAAGTCATACTATAAGCACCCTTTAACGATAAAGCATACTTGCCCATTTAGTGAGTCCGGCGGTTACACTACCAAAGTGATCGCCGTTTACCATTTTAATATCACCTAAGTGCTCAACTAATGCAGCTTTTATTAGTGGCGATTGCGCGCTGCCACCGGTAAGGTAAATCACATCAGGAACGGTCCCTGCATCTTTAATCGCTTGTTTTGCTAAACTTACTATTTGCATAATTGAATCATCAACCGCCACAGCTAAATCAGCTCGTGATAGCACTTTATGTAATTGCGGTGCTAAAAACCCTAATTCACAGTCATACTCAGTCACTGAAGAAAGCGCAATTTTTGCCGCCTCCCCTTGCTGTACCAGCTGATGACCTTGCTTATTTTGCTGCAAATCGATCAGTCGTTGAAATAACTCAGGTGCTTGTACTTCACGTAACTGCGTAAGTAATTCTCGGTGATGGCTTTGACTATAAAACTGGCTTTGTAAGTTCACATCGTTAATTTTACATGCTTGCCAAAATGCTTGATTAGGCAATGGTAAACCTGATTTAAACTGACTGCCTAAACCAAGCAATGGCATTAATGCGTGATAGCTTAAAGCAATGTCTAAATCATTACCGCCAACACGTTTACCTGTATGTGCTAAAAAGTCATGATCACGGTCACTACTATCACGAAAGCTAGGTCCCATTTGCACAAATGAGCAGTCACTGGTACCACCACCAATATCAATAACCAATACTTTTTGATCGTTATTTAAGTCACTTTCATAATCAATTCCCGCTGCGAGTGGTTCATATAAAAAAGCCACATCTTTAAAGCCAGCTCGTTTTGCTGCACGCTCTAAAATACCAATTGCTTGTTGGTTTGATTGCTCTCCACCCACGGCTTGGAAATTTACCGGGCGGCCAATAACCGTTTGTGTTAACTCTTTTTGTAGTGATTTTTCAGCACGCTGTTTGATTTTTAAAATCATTGCGGTGGCAATATCTTCAAAGAAGTTGATTTGTCCTTGCTTTAAGCCTATTGCCCCAAAAAACGATTTAGGGGATTTAACAAAATAGCCTTCTTCCGGAAATTGCACATATTCGTTAATTGCTTCACGGCCAATAAAAAGACTTTCATCACCGGGGGCTAGATCTAAGTCAGACTTGATCCGCACCATACTATTGAGCAGGGCTTGGCGCTGGGTTTTAAAATCAGTTTCATAACTTGTACCTGTTAGATGCTGAGCAACAAAATCGACAACTAAAGCACTGTGATGTGTGTATAAGGTTGAAGGGAGGTAAAACTTACCTTGCTCTAGGGGCACCAGCTCAACAGTATTTTGAGTATTCATTACACCCATTGCGCAATTAGAACTACCATAATCAAAACCAACTACCATTACTTCACCACAACTAACATCAAAAGGCCGCGCAATTTAGCATACTTACGGCTTTTTTTAAATGTTAATCAGGATCGCGTTGACGTAAAAAACTGGCAAACCGTGGTAAACCGTTTTTAGTAAAACCATGGTATCGGTATGTCACCGTCGCTCCTATTGCGGGTGGATTTTGGCGCTGTGCGTTACTAAAGCCTGTACCAATTGAAAACTCTTTTCCTTGTGGTGTAACTACTTTTAACGCCCCTAGCATGCCAGTAAATTTGCCTTTTCCTGGAAGATGAGCAATGACGACCGCTTCACTATCAAAATAAGGTTTTAACTTTAACAGCGCATCAGAACGGCCACTTTTATGCATTGCCGAGGCTAAATGCAGCATTACACCTTCACCACCTTGCTGAGTTACTTTATCAAAGTACGCAGATAATGCCTGCTCTGTAGTAAATTGATACTGCTGTACTGCTTGGATGTGAGGCTTATTTAATGTTTTTACTAAACGTAGATAATTTTCATAGCGTACTGCAAAGGAATTATGTTGATCTGGCATGTCAAATATCTGATAGGTGACTTTTTGCCAGTCACTATCCAACGGCTGTAAAGTGCGCACAATACCACTGAGGTCTGCAAAATCACCGCGCTTGGTCCACAACTCACCGTCTAACCTCAAATTAGGTAAATCAGCAATAAACCAGCCTGGCGCATGAATGACATTGCCATTACGGGTTATCAACTGTGTTCCTGTCCAAATCGCACGGACCCCATCAAACTTCTCACTAACGAGATAGTTTTCAATGGCAAGCGCTTGGTCTTGTTGGTAAACCTTGGCCAGTTGGGCATCTGCGGTGATCTGTGTATCAGTTGCTGAGCAAGTAAAAGTACTGATCAGCAACCATAATACTGTTAGTCCTTTAAGCATATCGGTCTCCTTGTTTATCACCAAGCAGACTAAACTATAGCTTAGTTTGTACCCATTGCCATAGCTGCTGTAAATTATCCATGCGAGAAACAGCTAAACTTAAATCGTGGCCTAGAGTATGTTTATTCGGTATTGCAACCACAGGTACGTTTGCATTAGTTGCTGCTGTAACGCCGGTGTGTGTATCTTCAACAGCAATTGCTTGCTCTGCTGAAATCCCTAATGTTGTCAGTGCAAGTAAATAAGGGTCTCCCGCCGGTTTTGGATTTTGCACGTCGTCTTTAGTCACTACGCAGTCAAACCATTCATAAAAGCCATAGCCTTTTAAGATAGGTAACGCCTCATGGCGTGAACTACCCGTCACTAATGCCATTTTAAGATCGCTTTGCTTCACTGCCTCTAATACCTCTTCGGCAAAAGGCATTAAAGGAGGTAAATTAGTGGTAACAAATTGCTCGAATGCATCATATTTAGCCTGCGCTAACCACTGCGGTGAAACCGATAAGTTATATTGCTCAACCACTTCAATTGCCGCATCTAAGGTCGGTTGACCTGAAAAACGTTGGCAAAAATCATCTTCTTCATAGCGCACGCCAAACGGTGCTAAAACATCATTCCAACAGTTAAAGTGGACACTTTCTGAATCAACTAAAGTGCCATCCATATCAAATAATACTGCTTTTAATGTCATCCTCATTCCTTTATTTTCAGCAACAAAAAAGGCGCTCATAGCACCTTTTTGGTTTAATACTTATGCTGTTAAACCTGCTGGCGGCTCTGCAAATGCTTCTTCACCCGTTTCAACATCTACCAACTCGTAGCCACGTTCTTTTCTAACAACTTTTAGTACAGGTTTTTCAAATGCTGTTTTTAAACGCTCTGCGTCATCTCGTAACGCATCTAAGGTGTTGCCAAAAGGCGCTGCGCCCGTTTCTGACCAATTCGTTACTTTACCATTTAGGTTATATTCAACCTCATGTATTTGATATTGCGCCGCTTCATCTTTAGTTGCTTCACAAAAAATCACTCGGTAGTTCCAAAATCCAGCCATTGTTCTTCTCTTGTTAAATTTAATTGTCGCTACTTTAGCAGTTATAAATCAGGTTTTACAATACAAAAGCCCGCAACATGTGCGGGCTTTTAATATTAGCAATTATAAAGTCTACTTAGAAAAAGTTAACTTTAAATTCAGCGCCAATAAAGCGAGGCTCATTAACAATTGCAGAGTTATTGCTAAAATCTACACCACCGATGAATACTTGCTCATTGGTTATATTACGTGCAAATGCCGCAACTTCGTATTCGTAGTTATTATCAAACCACTTATAACCCGCGCGTAAGCCACCTTCTAATAATGCTTCACCAGTAAACTCCACTGATTCATATAAAAAGAAATCAATTTCACTACGGTATGACCAATCTGTAAACGCATAAAACTCACCATCGCCAAGCTCTTTAGTATAGCGTAGAGTAAAGTTAGCAATCCACTCCGGCGCATGTGGCAGGCTATTACCGTCTAAACTATAACCTTGGTTTGTTAGCGGATCAGTAATCGTACAAGCAAAACAGCCTTGCGAATATAAATCATCATCTTGCAGCTCAGTATTGTTATAACTGAAGTTAAAAGTTGCATCAAATTCATCAGTCAATACCCATTGAGTATCAACTTCAAAACCGTAGCCAACAGTTTTATCAGCATTCAACAAACGAGCTGAATTTCCCGAGTCACCACCAACAGCTGTTAACTGTTGATCATCCATTTGATAATAGAAAACAGTAGCATTGACACGTCCACGACCGTCAAGCACGTCTGATTTAATACCCGTTTCAATTGAGTTAATTGTTTCAGAATCAGCAACCGTTACATCATCACTAAATAAGATACGACCTTGAACGCTCGGTGCACGAAAACCATTTGCAGCACGAACGAATAAGTTTATATCATCAGAATATTTATACGCAGCAGCTAAATCCCATGATACATGGCTATCTTCTGGTGCAACTGACTTAGTTAAATTAGCAACTGCCGACTCTGGAGATGCGTAACGTGACGCTGTAAAGTCACGTTTATCATCTGAGTAACGTAAACCAGCAGTGATTTCTAACTTCTCAGTTAATTGATATTCACTCGATGCAAATACAGCCCATGCTGTTGTGTCTTGATCTTGGCGAACATAGCCAGTTAAGAAGTTTGCACCTAACCCATCGTAACCGTAAGTCTCAATCACTTGCTCTTCATTATAATAAAAAGCACCAACTTGGTAATTAAAGTCACCAGCAAAATCACTTGCTAAACGTAGCTCTTGTGTATATTGATTGTGATCTGGAAGGGCATCAGCGGTTTCAGACGCTAAGAAAATAAAACCAGGTCCCATTTCTGGTGTTGGGCAACCAGGAACAAAAGTATTCCCACAACCAAAACCACCATCTACATCAGCACGAGAGAAAATTTCTGCACTTTCCCAGCCACTGATCGATGTCAACGTGTAATCAGCAAAACTGTACTCTAGCTTTAAGCTAGCACCTTGGCTATTTACATTCTGTGTAGCAAATTGCACAGTATCTTGATATATCACTTCAGGATCAAAGCCCGGGCGCGGGTTATTTGTGCCTGTTTCAATTGCATTTGCATGAAATACAATTGGCTTACCATTTAAGTCACGAGTGTGGTAATTCAATAATGCACTGAAATCATCTTTCTCATATAAGAATTGGATACGCGCGGCAGTTTCTTGATAACCTCCTGTTACGTCATCAATCTCATTGCCTGCTAAGCGATTATCAATATAATCATCGCGCTCTTGACGTAATAGAGAAACACGTGCTGATAAGTTATCAGTTAAGCCACCACTTACAGCCCCTTCGAAGTCAATTGAATTGAACGAACCATATGATAAGGCTGCATAACCTTCAAAATCTTGACTTGGGCGAGCTGAATCAATTTTAACTAAACCAGCTGGGGTATTACGACCGAATAAGGTGCCTTGTGGTCCACGGAGAACTTCTACGCGGCCCGTGTCAAATATAGGAAAACCTTTTAAAATAGGGCTTTCTTGAACAATTTCATCAACCACTAGGGATACTGGTTGTGATGAATTCAAATCGAAATCTGAATTACCAAGACCACGAACATAAAAACGTGGGAATGAGCGACCAAATGAAGATTCTACAGTTAAGCTTGGAATTTTTGCATTTAAAAAACGAATATCCATGCCGGCAGAACTGGCAGCATCAAGGCTATCACCTTGTAAAGCAGAAGCAGCGACAGGTACTTCCTGTGCGTTTTCTACACGCTTGCGCGCAGTGATTTGAATAACTTCTAATTGCTTGCTTTGCGCAGTTGGAGCTTGTTCATCAGCAGCAAGAGTTGTAAATGAAGTACCTGCTACGGCAGAGAACAACGTTGCATTGATTAGGGTTGCTAACGTAGATCTTTTCATTGCTTTCATGTCGGGGTTTAACCTTTTTAGTGCACTCTTATTCAACGGTTGATGTGTTGCGCCAAATTCACTCGGCGGGCTCGGCCAATTTTTCGCGCCTTAAGTTAAGCTGCGCGGACCTCTTTGTCGAGAGTGCAAAACGAAGTAAAGAGGCTGAACGAACGCTGAAGATTATAGCATTGTGTGACACTTTTGCTGCATTAATATGTACAATAATATAAACTTTTTACAACAAATAACGGCACAATAAGCGAACTTGAGAGATTTTATGCAATTATATTTATTTTATACGGACATTTGTCCTGTCAATAAAGTGGTTGTAAATGTAACAGGTATCACAAGTGGGAGCCGCTAAGTGACTATAATGATCATTGAGTAAACCTAGCATAGCCAAATTTAATTCTGCTATACAATGCTTCTGCTAAGTTAATAGATATATTTTATTGATAAATCATACCTTATGCTAATGTATATAAACACGACAGAGCTAATCATTAAGGATTAAGATGGATCTAACCACCACACTTTCAAAAAACTGGTCAGTACTGTTAGTACGCGGCCTCATTGCAATTATTTTTGGCGTTATTACTTGGTTTGCACCCAATGCATCTCTGAGTATTATGTTGTTATTTTTTGCGGGCTATTTTTTATTTGATGGCATGCTAAGAACATGGGTTGCTTGGAACTCTAAGCAACACAATCCCTATTGGCGCTGGTTATTGGCCGGTGGGGTGTTATCAATCATCGCAGGACTAGTTACCCTATTTGCACCAAACGTTACCGCGATACTATTACTTTATTATGTCGCTGCGTGGGCCATAGCGATTGGCGCTGTTGAAATTTTAATTGCGCTTAAATTAAGAGCGGAGATATCTAATGAGTGGATATTAATTATTACTGGGGCAATATCAGTATTATTTGGTTTATATTTAATCTTTAATCCTAGCGCAGGGATCCATACTTTACTTTGGTTAGTCGCCACTTACGCCGTACTATTTGGTGCTTTAATTGTATTATTTTCATTAAAGCTAAGAAAGATGGCACAACAGCAATAACTCATCAATAAAAACGAAGTAATTTGCTACTCGTTGCAGCAAATTACTTCTGCAAGACGATACCGGTACCGCTGGATTTATTTCGTTGCTCGTCCCCGCCTTAATGCAATTTCACCATCAATATGTATATCGCGTTGTGGGAAAGAAATAACGACATTATGCTCAGCAAATATTTTATATACGCTAAAACGAATATCACTGCGGACTTGGCGCAACATGGTTTCTGATTCAGCACAAACCCAAAAAATAGCATTGAACACTAAAGAGCTTTCAGCAAAATCATCAAATAACACTGAAGATGCCGGCGTCGGGAGTATTGCAGGATGTTCGCTCAACACTTTTTTGATCAGTTTTTCAACTAACAATACATCTGATCCATATGCCACACCAACACTGACAGACGAACGAGCATTGCGGTCAATCAAGGTCCAATTCGTCACTGTGTTTTCGAGTAGTTGACTTTTTGGTATAAGCATGTGCACACCATCGTTGCGACGAATGCGCGTGGAGCGAGTATTAATCGTTTCAACCACCCCTTTGGCGTTGCCCACTTCTAAGAAATCTCCAATACGAATTGGCCGCTCCCACATTAAAATCCAGCCACTAATAAAGTTATTAATGATATTTTGTGCCCCGAATCCTACACCAATAGCTATAGCGCCAGAAACAAAGGCAAATGCTGTTAACGGAATATTTAACACTTCAAGGGAGGTAAATATTAAAATTGCGATACTTAACACTAAATAAATACGGGTAAATAAATGCACCGCATCAGGGTTCATTTTACGTGCGAGAAGAGTTTTTCGTATTAATCGACCAATCCATGTAACCACAAACCACATGGCAAAGAGTATCAAAGGCACTTGAATAACTTTAGCTACAGTAATTTCGATATTGTTATAATTAAAAATTACATACGATAAATAATGAGAGATTGACTCTAACGTCATACTTTTTCCAAAATTAATAAAACAAATAGCTATTCAGGGTTAAGTAAGTTTAGCACGCCATAATGGCATTTACGGAGAAGTTAAAGTTCAATATGTTTTTTATGAACAAATCATTAACATTTTCTTACAGGTAATGCTATATAAGTACTGTAAGCTTAAATAAAGCACGAGGAACGAATGATGTCACAACTGACCTTAAATCAAAAATTAGCCACGCTACAACCTTTAGTTGATTTGCAACTGTTTGAATCAAGTATTGAATACCGCAATAAAATTTTGTCTGTGCTTGCAGAGCAAGAACATACTCTTAATTGCATTAACAAAGAGTTTGGTCACCAGCAACCGGCAAGTTTTGGTAGCGAAAAAAAGTTTGTTTTAGGTTACAACTAATTTTGCTACTTCGCGCATGCAATATAAACCAAAATTCTCAATTAAGTACCAACCTGTAGTAGCTTTAATACGTCCTACTGTTTAAGGCTACTATTTCTCGATTTGCACTATTTTTACCTAAAAACACGCTTTTTGCGCTCAATCCCCACCTTAAACCGATAAACTTAGTTGTATATACATGAAAATTTGCTAAGTTATGGGTGTTTTATGTCTCGCCTGTTTTTCAAGGCTCACCTATTTTATGGAGTTCTCATGCGTAAGACCCTTATAGCAACTACAATTGCTAGTGCATTATTATTATCTGCTTGTAGTTCGCAAAACGATGCAGATACAAAAGAGCAAACGACTCAAGTACAAACAGCCAATGTAGACAACGTATTAATGAAACCAAGTCCATTACAATATATGGCACCAGAATTTGATAAATTTGGTACCAGTGATTATGAACCGGCATTTGATGCAGGTATTGCGCAGCAAAAAGCGCAAATCACGGCTATCGCTAACAACCCAGCTCCAGCTACATTTAAAAACACCTTAGTTGAATTAGAACTATCTGGCGAATTGCTTGATCGCGTTTCAACCGCTTTCTATAACTTATCTGGTTTGATCTCTAATGATGAGTATCAACGTATTGCAGCAAAAATGGCCCCAGTGTTATCTGCGCATTCTGATGACATTTATCTTAACAAAGCATTATTTTCACGTGTTGAAACCATTAATGGCAATAAAGCGAAGTTAAATGCCGAAGATCAGCGTTTAGTTGAGTTTTACTACACTAAGTTTGTTAACGCTGGTGCAAAATTAGATGAAGCACAAAAAGCCAAAATGCGTGAAATCAACGCAGAGCTTGCTAAGTTATCAACAGCCTTCTCGCAAAACGTATTAAAATCGTTTAAAGAGGACGTTGTATTAGTAACCGATAAAAGCGAACTTGCTGGCCTTTCTGACGCTGAAATAGCAAGCCTTGCCGCTGCCGCTAAAAAAGCAGGTAAAGAAGGCTACATGATCACGTTGGTGAACACCACGCAACAGCCGATTCTCAGCAGCCTAGAAAACCGTAAGTTACGTGAACGTATTTTTAAAGCATCAACGACTCGTGCGCAAAATACCAATGGCCCTATCATTATCAAAGAAACCAATTTGCGCGCTCAAAAAGCAGCACTACTTGGCTATAAAGATTGGGCTTCATATGTAATGACCACACGTATGGCTAAAACCACTGAAAACGTTTATGGCATATTAGATGACTTAGCACCTAAAGCCGTAAATAAAGCAAAAGCTGAAGCTGCTGAAATTCAAAAAGTAATTGATGCATCAGGCGAAACGTTTGCTGTACAACCATGGGACTGGGCATTCTATTCTGAAAAAGTGCGCCAAGCTAAGTACGACCTAGATCCTGCTTTAGTTAAGCCATACTTTGAAATGCAATCAGTGATCCACAACGGTTTATTCTTTGCGATGGAAAAACTATACGGCATTACTTTCAAAGAGCGTAAAGATTTACCACTTTATCACGAAGATGTAATGGCGTTTGAAGTGTTCAACGCCGATGGTAGTTCTATTGGTTTATTCTACATGGACCCTTATGCCCGTGAGGGTAAACGTGGCGGTGCTTGGATGAGTGCATATGTTAGCCAAAGTGGCTTAAAAGGCACAAAACCTGTAATTTATAACGCGCAAAACATTCCTAAACCTGCAGATGGTCAGCCAACACTGATGACTTTTGACGAAGTTACGACTATGTTCCATGAATTTGGTCATGCGGCACACGGTTTGTTCTCAGACGTAAAATACCCAAGCCTTGCAGGCACTGCAACAGCTCGTGACTTTGTTGAATTCCCGTCACAAGCGAACGAAGATTGGAACATCGAACCAACTGTACTTGCTAACTACGCGAAGCATTACAAGACGGGTGAACCAATTCCTAAAGAATTACTCGACAAAGTACTTGAGTCACAAAACTTCAACCAAGGTTTTGGTACCACTGAGTATTTAGCTGCAGCATTACTTGATATGGAATGGCATTCATTTGGTGTTGATAAGAAAATAACTGATGTACAAAAATTTGAGCATGACGCGTTAGAGAAACACGGCATTGCTTACTACCCAGTACCACCGCGTTATAAGTCTTGCTACTTTAGCCACACCTTTGCTGGTGGCTATTCAGCAGGTTACTATGCATACCTTTGGACTGAAGTATTTGCAGCTGATGCCTTTGCGCATATGACAAAGCAAGGCGGCTTAACTCGTGACAACGGTGATAGCTTCCGCAAAGAGATTTTATCAAAAGGTAACAGTCGCGACTTAATGCAAAGCTATATTGAGTTCCGTGGTCAAAAGCCAACTACCGACGCCCTACTTAAGCGCCGTGGTTTAGTTAAGTAAGCCAAACTAATTATAATGGGAGTCCGTAATGGACTCTCATTTTTTATCGCCATTATTCATCCTAACCTTGTTACCTTCTAACTCAAATCAACACCTTACAGAAGATATATATGCTAATCTAAATAAAAAATTTAGGTTACACAATGCAAAATATACTTTTATTTTCAACTTGCTTACTACTGAGTGCATGTGCCACAGAGCCAACTGAGCACGCCGATATAGTGATCGCTAATGCGACGATCATCGACGTAACAACCGGACAACTCAGCGTTGAACAATCCCTTGCTATTCGCTATGGTGTGATCATAAAGCGCGCTAACAACTCACTAAAAAATAACTACATTACTGAGAATTACATTGATGCTAATGATCAATTTTTAATGCCAGGCCTTTGGGATATGCATGTCCATTTTGGCGGCGGTGAAGCGCTTATAGCCGAAAACAAAGCCCTGTTACCACTTTACCTCGCGTATGGCATTACTACAGTACGTGATGCTGCTTCTGATTTAAGTGAGTCAGTTTTAAGCTGGCGAGAGCAAATTAATAATAACCAATTAGTTGGCCCGACCATTTATACATCAGGGCCCAAACTCGAAGGTAAAGACTCTATTTGGCCTGGCGACTTAGAAGTTGAAACTGTCGAGGAAATGAATGCTGCTATTGATACGCTTGATGCTATGAATGTGGATTTTGTGAAAATCACCGATAGTGCATTAACACCTGAACTTTATTTAAAAGCGGTTAAAGAAGTGAAAAAACGTGGCTACCAAATATCTGGTCATATTCCGTTTTCGCTATCAGTTACAGATGTATCAAATGCAGGGTTAGATGCCATTGAGCATATGACCTATTTGTTAAAAGCCGCAGCAATTAATGAACCTGAAATATCAGCAAAAGTGGCTTCAGGTGAACTGAGTTACCGCAGTGCTTTGCCAATTATTACAGCAAATATTGATAACCAAACAGCTTTAAATAAATACGCCGTGTTAGCTCAAAATAACACGGCCGTAGTACCTACTTTAATTGGTGGTCAAATCACCGCTTATATTGATGAAGATAACCATCAAGATGATGAGTTTTTAAATTATTTAGGTAAAGGTCTTAAAGCCACTTACCAATGGCGTGTAGACAGAGCCAATAAAGATACCCAAGATCAAATCAAACAACGTAAAGAACGCTTTGTTAAAACAGCTCAATTACTACCTTTAGCACAACAGGCTGGCGTATCAATTATTGCTGGGACCGACGCTGGATTTTTAAATTCGTATATTTACCCAGGTTTATCTCTTCATCAAGAGCTGGCTATTTTTAGTGATTATGGATTAACGCCATTACAAACATTGCAATCAGCAACACTTGCTGGACCACAGTTTTTAGGTAAAACGGCGCAGTTTGGAGAACTTACAGAAGGCAAAACCGCCGATATCATTTTCTTAACTGATAACCCATTAATTGATGTACGTAACACGCAAAAGCTCACTGGGGTTATTTCTCATAGTCGTTATTACAATCAAGCAGCACTTGAACAGCTAAAAGTAGATGCCAAGCAATTCGTTAGTTCACAACAGTAAATTAATCACCGGGCTCAGGTTACTTCACTGAGCCACTCCCTTTAATACTCTTTGTAGTATACACTCGCGCTTTTAGTTTGGAGTAAGCACTATGGGCTACTTATTTGCCGTCACTCTATTATGGGCGTTTTCATTTAGTTTAATTGGCGTATATTTAGCAGGTCAAGTTGATGCTTGGTTTAGTGTATTAATTCGCGTAGCCCTAGCCACACTGCTATTTTTACCGTTTTTAAAACGAACACCTCCCCAACTTGCTTGCAAACTCATGCTGATAGGCGCAGTACAACTCGGTATTATGTATAGCTTTTATTACCACTCATTTTTGTTCTTAAGTGTGCCTGAAGTACTGCTATTTACCGTAATGACCCCGCTTTACATCACGTTATTAAACGATGCGTGCAACAAGTATTTTAACCCACAGTTTTTTATAGTCGCTTTTATTGCCGTGCTGGGTGCAATTACTATTCGCTATGAAAACTTAGACAGTAACTTCTTAGTCGGATTATTACTGGTACAAGGCGCTAATATTAGTTTCGCTGTAGGACAAGTAACCTACAAACGCTTAATGCTGGGTAAGCAGCTTGATGATAAAACTGTATTTGGCTGGTTTTTTATTGGCGCACTGATTGTTGCAAGTAGCTGTTATGTCTTATTTGGTAACTCAAACAAATTACCAAGCACCTCAACACAATGGGGCATATTGATTTATTTAGGAGTTGTGGCATCTGGTGTTGGCTATTTTATGTGGAATAAAGGCGCCACACTTGTCAATGTGGGCGCACTGGCGGTGATGAACAACTTGCTTATTCCTGCAGGCATTGTTGTTAATGTACTTATTTGGAATAGAGACGCGGACATACTCAGATTAAGTATTGGCGCGGGGGTTATGCTATTTGCCTTAGTGATAAACCAAATAATGGCTAAAAGAGTAAATTAGTTACCCTGTAGTTAAACTGTCACTAATAATTAGTAAGGTAGCGTCCACTTTGATTTTTAAGGAAAAATAATGAAGCACACACCTTTACTGACTAGTTGTTTATTATTAATTACACTCGCTGGCTGCGATGACGATGTAGAAATAGTCGAAAAAGAAGTGGTTGTTACCAACACTGAGGTTGAAATTGTTAAAGTTCCTACCCCGGTTATTGTTGAAGTCGCGCAAGGTACGAATATTCAACTCGGTGCTCGCCCCGACTACTTAATTGACGATATGGCCACCAGCGCACTAAAAACAAAATTAGAATCGTGCAAAGACGGCCCTTTTTATCGTACTGATTTTTCAATTGGTCACCGCGGTGCACCTATGCAATACCCAGAGCACACTAAAGAATCTTACATTGCAGCAGCTCGTATGGGCGCTGGCATTGTCGAGTGCGATGTGACGTTTACAAATGATAAAGAGCTTGTATGCCGCCATTCACAATGCGATTTACATACCACCACTAATATTTTAGCGATCCCAGAACTTGCCGCTAAATGCAGTGTGCCATTTACGCCAGCGGATCCTAACAGTGGCACACCCGCTGCAGCTAAATGTTGCACCAGCGATATTAGCCTGGCGGAATTTTTAACCCTTGAGGGTAAAATGGATGGCGCGAACACCAATGCCACCAATGTTAACGATTATATGAATGGAACACCGAGTTGGCGCACTGATTTATACGCCACCTCAGGTACACTCATGACCCATAAACAAAGTATTGCGCTATTTAAAGAGCTGGGTGTAAAAATGACCCCGGAGCTGAAATCGCCTCAAGTGAGCATGCCTTTTAATGGTATGACCCAAGCGCAATATGCACAAAAAATGCTGGATGAATACACGCAAATGGACGTACCCGCAAACCATGTTTATCCGCAATCATTTAACCTAGCCGACGTAGAATATTGGATTAACACTAATCCTGAATTTGCAGCGCAAAGTGTGTATTTGGATGGTCGCGACAGCAATGCAGGGTTTGATCCTAATAACGCAGCAACATGGCAGCCAAGCATGGCAGAGCTAGCTACTGATGGCGTTAAAATTATAGCGCCCCCTATTTGGATGCTGCTAACCATAGATAACGACAGTAATATTGTACCCTCACAGTACGCTATAGATGCTAAGGCCGCAGGGCTTAATATTATTGCATGGAGCCTTGAACGCTCTGGCCCTCTAAATGAAGGCGGCGGTTATTATTATCAATCTATTAGTGATGTTATAGATAACGATGGCGACATGTTAACTGTGGTTGATGTTTTAGCACAAGAAGTGGGGGTCATGGGGATATTTTCCGATTGGCCAGCAACCGTAAGTTACTATGCTAGCTGTAATAAAATGCCTGCAAGTATTTAAACTTTAAGGCGTGTTTATTTTATCGCGCTCAGTTACCATATATTTTATATTATTTAACTGAGTGCTTTTATGATCATCCAACACCACCATGCTGACTTGCCTACCCCAACAGGTTTAATGCGCACCACGGTTTACCGCCCCGAAATATCAGGGCAATTTCCCGCGATTATTTTTTATTCTGAAATATTTCAGCAAACCGCGCCTATTGCTCGCAGCGCTGCACTTTTAGCAAGCCATGGTTTTGTAGTACTTGTGCCAGAAGTGTTTCATGAGCTAAACCCTATCGGGACAGTGCTTGCCTATGATGATGCGGGTAAAGATAAAGGCAATAACGATAAATGGGCAAAACCGCTTGAATCCCACGACAGCGATACCCAAGCGTTAATCGACTTTGTACAAACACAAGACTATTGCACCGGCTCTGTAGGTACTATGGGTGTCTGTATTGGCGGTCACTTAGCTTATAGAGCCGCATTAAACCCACACATAAAAGCCGCATTTTGCTTATATGCCACCGACATTCATAGCGATACACTCCCCGCACAAGCCGGTAATAACTCGTTTGAACGCATGGCTGATATACAAGGTGAGATTCACTTTATTTGGGGAAAGCAAGACCCCCATGTGCCACAACAAGGTCGCGACAAAATTTATCAACAAGCTGTTAGTACGGGTATTAATTACCAATGGCAAGAAGTTAACGCCCAACATGCCTTTATGCGTGATGAGGGGGAGCGATACGACGGCGCACTAGCAATCACCATGTACCAGCAAGCCGTTGCATTATTTAACCGTACTTTGTAAGCCATAAATTAGACATTTTTAAGCATACCCAATGCGGTATGCCTTTTTATAAAATAATCTTTTAAATAATCGATAAATAAGCGCAACTTCTTAGAATCGGCGCCGCCGGGTGGAAATACGCCGTAAAGTTCTATATCTTTACTTTTATAGTCATCGAGTACAATTTCCAATAGCCCAGCTTGAACTTTTGGCCATGCATCGTAAAGTGGAATACGCCCGATACCATGGCCTGCTTCAACAAAAGCAGTTCGCGCCGCAGCGTTATTAGTCCTTAAACCACCTTGCATAGTTAAGTTATGCTTTTTACCATCTTTTTGTAGCGTTAATGTTTTACTGCCGAGCTGATACACCACCCATTTATGTTCGCTTAATTGCGCTGAAGTTTTAGGTTTACCGTAATGGGCAAAATAATCTGGCGAGCCACAAATACAGGTACTCATCGTAGTGAGTTTAGTCGCTTGTAAATTGGAGTCACTAAGCGCCACACCGCGAATCGCAAAATCAAAGCCATTTTTAATAATATCAATCACTTCATCACTTAACTGTAAATCAATATCGATTTTGGGATACTGACGTTTAAAATCATTGATTGCAGGCACAACCAACTGCATACCGACATTCACCGGGCAGCTAATTTTAAGTAAGCCTTGTGGTTCGCTTTTTATATTTTCTATTTGCTGTTTAGCCGCATTAGCTTGCTCAGTAATAATTCTGCAGCGCTCATAATAAGCAATCCCCGCTTCGGTCAGTGCCATAGTTCGCGTTGAACGATTAAGCAGCGTCACTTCCAGTTGGGTTTCTAATTTTTTTAAGTGATAACTTGCCACTGCACGAGTAAACCCCAATTGTTTGGCGGCCGCCGTTAAACTGCCCTGCTCTACAATTTGTGCAAATACCACCATACTTTTGAGTTGCTCAAACGATACCTTCATAAGATCTCCTATACTGACTTACTTTATTGTATCAACTATTAAACCAATAAAGTTGAATTTATCATCGTTGTTTAAAGTGACCTTAGTGCTTATAGTAGTTAGTAAGATAAATTAAAAATTTAAATCATCAGAAGGAATATGGTTATGGCTAAAAAAATACTTATGGTTCTTACCTCTCATGCAGAGCTTGGCAATACCGGTCATAAAACGGGCTTTTGGGTTGAAGAATTTGCGGCTCCTTATTATGCATTTATTGATGCCGGTGCTGAGGTTACACTCGCATCAGTAAAAGGCGGGCAACCACCGATTGATCCAAATAGCGCCGCACCTGATGCCGCAACAGATGCTACAAAACGTTTTGATAACGACAGTGCAGCACAAACATTGATGGCCAATACAAAAGCGCTTGGTGATGTAAATGCCAGCGACTTTGACGCCGTATTTTACCCAGGCGGTCATGGCCCATTATGGGACTTAGTTGACAATACAGACTCAATTTCATTGATTGAAGACTTTATCAAAACAGAAAAACCTGTTGCAGCTGTTTGCCACGCAAGTGCCGTGTTTTTAAATGCTAAAAATTCAGATGGCAGTGCATTGGTTGCAGGTAAGAAAGTAACTGGCCTTAGCAACAGTGAAGAAGCCGCAGTGCAACTTACTGACATTGTTCCATTGTTGGTAGAAGATGAGCTAATCAAAAAAGGCGGTGATTACCAAAAAACGGATGATTGGGGTGTGCTCGCATTAGTCGATGGCTTATTGATCACCGGTCAAAATCCTGCCAGCTCTGAGCTTGCAGCGCAAAAACTGCTGACCCAATTAGGCTAATTCTTTAATATTGTAACTAAAGCCTTGCTTAACCCAGCAAGGCTTTTCAATTAAGCATCAGGATAGGTATACTCAGTCAAACATATTTAAAAATTAAGTGATGTATGGCAAACCCAAAAAGCTCTTTGAGCATTCCCCCTCTAGTCAGTAAACGCTTTACGCTTATTGGTATTATTTTATTGTGTGTTTTACTGCAAATTATTAATAGCTTACCAGGCGTTAACTTAAATGGATTAGGTATTTACCCTCGCAGTCTAAGTGGCTTAACGGGTATTTTTTTCGCGCCTTTTTTACATGGCGGCTGGGCACATTTGCTTAGTAACTTAATCCCATTTGCAGTGCTTGGCTGGCTAGTCTGCCAATATAGCGTCAAACGGTTTTGGGCTGTATTTATCTTTACTGCTGTGGTTGGAGGATTACTGGTTTGGCTATTTGGTCGCGCTAATATTCACGTTGGCCTGAGCGGTGTACTTTATGGCTTGTGGGGCTTTTTAATTTGCTACGGCATTATGCATCGGTCATTTAAGGCCATTGCTATTAGTGTCGCGGTGGTATTTTTATATAGTGGTTTAATTTGGGGTGTTTTGCCACAGCGTCCCCATGTGTCATTTGAAAGCCACCTGTTTGGCGCACTCGCTGGTATTCTTATTGGCTATTATTTAGCAAAACAAGATAAGAAAAGCGCAAGTTACAAGCTTTAAAGTTAGCAAGGTTAAAGATAAAATATTAACCGTCATTATCTCGGATTAATTCAATTTGCGCTTTCTCAATTTCGGTTAGCGCTTTATATCCAAAAGGATAAGGCCAACCATAACCCCATCTAAATGTTGTTGGAGAATATGGACTACCGCCAACACGCACACCGCGAGCATGAGTTGTGCTATTTACGCCTCGCTTACTTCAGCTACACATTCACGAAGTCCATTATCAACAATATGCCTTTGCTCATACGTACCATCTTGGCAATAACTATAATCGTGGGCGGTACAGCAAAATAACCATAATTATTGCTGAGCAGGTAACAAACTTCGAGTAAATTAGGGGCGATCAATCGATATGGAACCAACTTTAGCTGCAGGTTTGTTTTATCCAGAGTCTGAAACCGCAATCTTGTATTAGTGATTTCAGCATTTTGCTAGCTATTAATCAGATATTGATACTGCTAAATTATTATACTTTGCCAATAATGTTGAGCCTTTTTAATGATTAAGCTACTTAAATTTACTTAATAACTAACTACACTCGGTTATAGAACCTATAATTAAAGCAATACCTTAACAAGAAACTATTTCTTCGTGTATAACTCTCAAAGTATGATTATGAATCGAAGCTGCTATTTTCCTAGCGTAAACGATGGCTCAACAGGTAAATAACTACAATCAAGAGTAGCTATTAGCTGATTATTACTCTTTTTAAGAATTATTTAGCCATAAAACATAGTAGATCGGAGTCCTATTTTTGACAAAGATAATTAAACACCTGAGCATAGTTTTGTTAGCACTCATATTTGCAATGTCATTTGCTTTTGCTAACTCGCCATCAGTTCATTTTGAACGTCTATCTATCAAAGATGGCTTACCTCAAAGCAGCGCGAAAGCGGTGTTACAAGATCGTAAAGGGTTTTTATGGGTTGGTACTGAAGAAGGTTTGGCCCGTTATGATGGTTATGAGTTTAAAGTTTTCAAAAATAGTTTAGATAATCTCCACTCACTCTCAAATAATTATGTAACTGTTCTTTTTGAAGATCAACAGAGCGATCTTTGGATCGGCACCAGAGGTGGTGGCCTAAATCGCTTTAGCTCTACAACTGAACAATTTACGCATTATCGCCATCAAGCAACAAATCTAAACAGTTTAAGTAATGATACCGTGCATGCTGTTACGCAAGATAAACAGGGAAATATTTGGGTGGGGACAGACGGTGGAGGCCTTAACCGTTTTAATCCTGTCACCGAACAATTTACTCATTATCGTCATCAGCAAGCAAACTCTGCAAGCTTAAGTGATGATGCTGTTAGTGTTATTACTGAAGATCAACAAGGAAACCTATGGGTAGGCACGTGGAGTGGCGGCTTAAATCGTTTTAATCCTATCACTGAACAATTTACTCATTACAAACACCAAGCAACAAACCCTAATAGTATAAGTAATAATGCTGTCAGTGCCATTCTTGAAGATAAACAAGGTAACCTATGGGTAGGAACAAAGGGTGGCGGCCTTAATTATTTTAATATCACTTACGATAAATTTACTCGCTATATCCATAATGCAACTGTGCCCAAGAGTCTGAGCCATAATGAAATAGCAGCCATTACCGCAGATCAAGAAGGTAACCTTTGGTTAGGAACTTTAGGTGGTGGACTCAATTATCTCAACTTAAAAACCCAAAAATTTACCCACTATCGCAATCAGACAACAAACCTAAATAGTTTAAGTAATGACAATATTCGAGCCATCACTTATGACCAACAGGGTAATCTTTGGATAGGAACCGATGGCGGCGGACTTAATCGCTTAAACTCACTTACTAAACAATTTGCTCACTACCATCATCAAGCTAATAAACCCAACAGTTTAAGTAATAATATAATACGCGCTATTACCGAAGACAGTCGAGGCATACTGTGGGTAGGAACTTGGGGAGGCGGTTTGAATCGCTTTGATTCCGTCACCGAGCAGTTCTCTCATTACCGTTATAATGAAGATGATCCCAACAGTTTGAGCGACGATAAAGTCTATGCCATCACTGAAGATCGCCAAAATAATCTTTGGATAGGCACTGATGGTAATGCCCTTAATCGTTTTAATCCAATGACAGGGGAATTTACTCACTATCGTCATGATCCTAGCAATGCTAACAGCCTAAGTGATAATGCGGTTAGTGCCATTACTGAAGACCAGCATGGCGATCTTTGGTTTGCCACGTGGAAAGGTCTTAATCGCTTTAATCCAATTACGGAGCAATTTACTCATTATCGCTATCAAGCAGATAACCCTAATAGCATAAGTAATGACAGTATTCGGGTGATCACTGAAGATCAACAAGGTGATCTTTTGCTAGGGACTTGGAAGGGCCTTAATGTTTTTAATCCAAACACCGAAAAATTTATTAATTACAAACATCAGCCAACAGATCCTAGCAGCTTAAGTAATGACACTGTCTACGCGATTACCGAAGATCGAAAGGGAAATATTTGGATAGGTACCGCCAGTGGCCTTAACTTATTCAACAAAACTACCGGTAAATTCACTCGTTTTCTGAAAAAAGATGGCCTACCTAATAACGTTATTTATAGGATTGAAGAAGACAATAAAGGCAGTCTTTGGCTGAGCACAAATCTTGGTTTATCTAACTTTGATTTTAATACAAAAACATTTAAAAATTACAATATGGATGATGGATTACAAAGTAACGAGTTTAATGCTGATGCATCATTTAAAAATAAACGCGGTGAATTATTTTTTGGCGGGATCAATGGTTTTAATCGTTTTTTCCCCGATAAAATAATCAGTGATACCCAACAACCAAAGGTTGTTATTACTGATATGTTACTATCTAACCAATCCGTACCTATCAGCAATGTAGTGCCATTAGATAAAAAATCAGACATAATTAAAAACACGCCTAATAGTAGCTATTCTTTAGAAAAACCAATTCACTCCACTTCTGCAATCACCTTAACTCATCAACAAAACCTTGTAACATTTGAATTTAGTACACTGCATTTTTCCAATCCCAAAAAGAATCAATATGCCTATAAAATGGAAGGTTTTAATGAAAAGTGGATCACAACTACTTATAAAAACCGCCGCGCAACATATACCAATTTACCAACCGGCAATTATATTTTACGCGTTAAAGCCAGCAATCCATATGGCATTTGGAACGAAAAAGGAGTAGCCCTTAAAGTCACTGTATTACCACCGCCATGGCTATCATGGTGGGCATACTCATTTTATTGCACGTTACTCCTGTTCATTATTTGGTTATTTGTGCGCGCACAACGCAAAAAAGTCATATTTATAAAGAAGCTAAATGAGCAATTAGAAATTAAAGTGGCTGAACGGACACTAGGTTTACAAAAAGCGAATGACGAATTAGCTAAAATTACTGTAACCGACGAACTCACAGGATTAAATAACAGACGATTCGTCGCTAATAATTTGCAAACAGACATTGACTTAGTGCTACGAAAATATCGCACTCATGATCAAAATAATGATATTGAAAATCATAGTGAATCAGACTTAATCTTTTTTATAATCGACCTAGATCACTTTAAACAAATAAATGATCTTTATGGTCATGCCGCAGGTGATAGCGTATTAATGCAAATTAAACCTATTTTAAAACACGTTTTTAGAAATACCGACTATCTTGTGAGGTGGGGAGGTGAAGAGTTTTTAGTAGTTGCCCGCTTTACCGACCGAAAAAATGCACCGCTACTTGCGGAAAGATTAAGAGCATCGTTTGAAATGCATAATTTTGTCATAGATGACGGAACTATTATCAAAAAAACATGCTCAATTGGCTATGCTAGTTTTCCTTTTTCAATAAATAATCCCGAAAGTTTAAATTGGGAACGAGTTGTAGATATTGCCGATCACTGTTTGTATGCAGCGAAAGAATCAACAAGAAATGCTTGGGTAGGACTAAGCGACATTGATTGTTACGATGATAATTTATTTGTAGCCATCACTGAAAAAACGCAGCAATTGATCAACCTCGAGCAAATAAAAGTAGAGTCTTCAATTCTTAAACCGGATAAAATAAAGTGGCATTAATACACTTTTGTTTACTCCATTAAATAGAGTTAAGTAGTTGCAGGTTTATCTTCTAATTATACAAAAAACACTTAAAAAATAGCCGCGATGTAAACCAATAAACACACGATATGCTTATTACGTGGCGTGGCAGTTTATATTATACCTTATGATCTCAGCGTCATTGTCACTAATACAACGGCGTGATCAGTGCTTTGGTGGTCATGCTCAATCAAGGGATGGTCGTAGTTGTACGAATGAGCTCTGCAGCTCTGCTTAGCTCATATTTAATAACATTACTCATTGATATGTGGTAACGCAATTGTCGTTCAAATTCATAGAAAGTATTCAGTGGCTCAAAGATTAAATGTCGTAATTTAAAGCTGAGTAACGGAGACAACATAAACATTGCATCATCTAAATGATCTTCATATTACTCATGAAAGTTATCTTTGCTTCCCTTGCTCTAAATGATCAACTAGGATGGGTTGTTCGTAACCTTAATTAAAGTAACCAACGTTTAAGGAGTTTTGATGAGTAACAGCGAAAACTATATCCCGCCTAAAGTATGGCAGTGGGACGCGGAAAGTGGCGGTGACTGGGCAAAAATAAATCGACCAATTGCAGGCGCTACGCACCAGCAAGATTTACCCGTTGGTGAGCACCCTCTTCAGCTTTACTCACTGGCAACCCCTAATGGCCAAAAAGTCACCATCATGCTTGAAGAACTGTTAGAGCTTGGTATCACTGAAGCCGAATATGATGCGTTTTTAATTAAAATCGGCGATGGCGATCAATTTGGCTCAGGCTTTGTGGGTGTTAACCCTAATTCAAAAATTCCAGCGCTGATGGATCACAGTACGACCCCTATAACGCGAGTGTTTGAGTCAGGTGCTATTTTACAATACTTAGCAGAGAAGTTTGATGCGCTAGTGCCAAGCGACCACACCAGTAAAACCGAATGCCGTAACTGGTTATTTTGGCAAATGGGATCAGCACCTTATTTAGGCGGTGGTTTTGGTCATTTCTATGCCTATGCACCACACAAAATGCAATATCCTATTGACCGATTTACGATGGAAGTTAAACGCCAGCTAGATGTATTAAACCGCCATTTAAGTGATCATGATTACATGGCTGGTAGTGACTATTCAATCGCAGATATTGCTATTTGGCCATGGTATGGCTCGCTGGTATTGGGATATTTATACGACGCCGCCGAGTTTTTAGATGTTGAATCATATACCCACGTGATGCGCTGGGCAAAACAGATTGAACGCCGCCCTGCAGTAAAGCGTGGTCGCAGAGTTAACCGGACTTGGGGCCCAGAAGATGAGCAACTAGCCGAGCGCCACAGTAAAAGCGACTTTTAACGAAAACCTAACAGCGCGATTAGTATGACTAACCGCGCTGTTACTTATGCTGGCTGTAAATCTATTTGGTTATTTCGCGCCTGCAGGATCTGTAAGCCGCGAGCTAAGAATATGCCACTTAAAATACCGTAAATCGCGCTGACAATAACCATAAATTCTGTACTTTGCGTAACTGCTAGTTGTATTGCCAACATCACTCCAACACAATATTTAGTAAAGAAAATGGCCATTATTAGTATAAATGGTACTTTGCTACCAGGTATATGAAACACATGCTGCTCACTTATGTAGCGCACTCCCTTTGGCAAACCGAATTGACGAGCGACTGCCCAACCAAGTACTAAACACACAAACCAAACTGCTAATGCAATTACACCAGAAAATGCGGAGTACACCCCAAAAACTGACAGGCCAGCCATTGCGACAGGTAACACACAAACACTGCGTAACGTGACCTCTCTTGTTCGGGTTTGTTTGACACCAAGCACAATCAGGCCGGCAAATAACGCGAACACCCACAGCGGTGTATGTTTAATTATATCAATCACTAAACTTCCTTTTTATTGTTGTTATTGCTTATTGTATTAGTGCCTTGAGCTTAATCTTATTTAAATAATTAATAAAGTTACAATTACATTTTTTAACCTTTATATACGTAGCAAGCTTAATGCGCCATCTCGATGCTAACTTAGAGAATAGTAAAAGGCGACGACAAACAAATATCGCAGAGTGTAATCGCCATCATTTCAGTCGTAGCAAAACAACAGCGCAATTTGATAACCAAAAACCACTCAGCAGCAAACTAAAACATTCTCTTAAATCGAATGGTTAAGCCATTAAATTGCATTGTTAATTTGTAATATAAAAGGATATGCTCTTATTAGTAATTTACAATTAAAGGAACGGCTATGAAGAACGTATTATTAATCAACTCATCACTCAACGGTGAAAACGGTAATTCACATCAGCTTAGTGAACAGTTCATTGCTGAGCTTACACAAAAAACTGACATTGCAGTGACTCGTCGTGATGTTGCCGAAAACCCATTACCACACCTAACTCAAGCTGAAATGGGCGCATGGATGACAGAGCCTTCAGAGCGTAGCGATGAGCAAAACAAACTGGCTGCTATTTCTGATGAGTTGGTCACTGAGCTGCAAAATAATAAACTCATCGTGATGGGCATCCCTATGTATAACTTTGGTATTCCATCTACATTAAAAGCGTGGATCGATCGTGTTGCTCGCGCTGGCATTACGTTTAAATACACTGAAACAGGCCCAGTTGGGTTAGTTGAAAATACTAAAGTAGTTATTCTTGCTGCTCGTGGCGGTATGTACTTAGGTACTGATATGGACACGCAAACTAAGTATCTAAAAGACTTTTTTGCATTTTTAGGCATCAAAGATGTGGACTTTATTTATGCTGAAGGCCTAAATATGCCAGGTGGTGATGACAGCAAAAACGCCGCTAGTAAAGAAATTTCAGATTACGTATCGGCACTTTAATTTTTTGATAAACAAGCGGTCAGTAAGGACCGCTTTTTAGTTAGCCATGCTGATTTCATTTATTACACATTCTTATCGTCAGTGGATCCGTGTAACTCAACATTCAATACTTTTGTAAACTTGGTGCTTATGTTGCAACACTCTCTATAAACCGCCCATTTCGCTATGCAAAGGTGAAATCTTTTCACAGTTAGCGAAATTATTACAAAGGAGATGAGTATGACGATTAAGAAATCTGCACAATCACATTGGTCTGGCGATATTAAATCTGGTAAAGGTCAAATTAGCACCGAAAGCGGCGCTTTAAATAATCAGCCCTATGGTTTTAATACGCGCTTTGAAGATAAAGCGGGCACTAACCCAGAAGAACTAATAGCTGCGGCGCACAGTGCTTGCTTTAGTATGGCGCTATCACTTGCGTTAACTGAAGCAAATTACGTTGCTGATGATATCACCACCAGTGCAGTGGTTAGTTTAGATGAAGTGGAGGATGGCTTTGAGGTTAGTCATATAGCCTTAAGTGTAGAGGCAAAAATTGCCGGTATTGCTGAATCAGAATTTAAAAAACTGTGCGAGCAAACCAAACAAGGCTGCCCTATCTCAAAATTAATGAATGCTGAGATATCTCTCACTATGGCACTCAACTAAGCTAAAAAATTAACCGTATATAAGCCAAGTAATTATTACTTGGCTTTTTACTACACGTTTTTTACTATACGTAAAAGGTATAAACATAAAATAACGTAAAATTTCAGTTAATCTCTGGCCTAGCCAAGCTAAATAAATCATGCGTTGTCGTAAAGTAATCTCCGCCCATTTTACCAACGGTATTTAAAGCTCTTGGGTCAATATAGCCGTTAACAAGTACACTTTCATCAATATAAATACCAACTACATTTAATAACATCATTTGCCCGCCACCTGCTTGTTCAGAAATAGTGACCACGTCACGTAAGCTACATTCATAACGAACCTTAGCTGCCGCCGCCCCCAATGGAGTTACTGATTGACTTGCACATGATGCGATCCCCACAGCCGTAAATTCACTAGTTTGCGAAGAAAAATTACCGCAGCTTTGATTCATTTGCTCCACCAGATTATGACTGACCACATTGATAACGCACTCTTTTGTGGCCAGTAAATTGTTTAAGGTATCCTTGTTTTGATTCTCAGCTGGATTTACCTGAGTCACACTCAACACCGGTGGATTAACACTTGCCACGGTAAAAAATGAATACGGCGCAATATTCGCCACGCCATCACTACTTAACGTACTTATCCACGCGATAGGCCTTGGCGTGATCCCACCAACCAATTTACTGTATGCCCCTTTTTGCTCGTCAGGATCAGTTAAATCAAAATACATCATCACCTCATTAAATTTAAACTCATTAAACTAAACGCCTTTTCACTTTGTTACGTATTAAAGACAAAGTAAATGAAAAAACGCTTTATTACTATGACACACTCTTTGTACTGGTTTACTAACGATTTACGACTAAGCGATAACGCATTAATCTCTCTTGCTGCAAAGCAAGATACAGCACTTAGCTTTGTATATTGTATTGACCCTCAATGGTTTAAAAGCAATCACCATGATTGCCAATCAATGGGACAACATCGCTGGCAGTTTTTAGCGCAATCTTTACAACAGTTAAACAATACTCTGAAAGACTATGGGCAACATTTAGTGATCTACCATCAAGCTGCTCATGAGATGATTGAACATTATTATCACCATCACAACGTGCGTACTCTATATTGCAGTGAACAAATTGGTTACGATGAGCAGCAAACGCTACTCAATGTAGCGAAAAATCATGCTGATCTTGTTATTAAACAAGCTAATACATTTACCTTATATGGCAACCAGCAACTTCCTTTTAGTGTTAATGAACTGCCAGCAACATTTAGTCAATTCAGAAAGCTAATTGAGCAAACAACGCCCACTATAAATACACTTTTAGATCCTCCAGAGTACATAGCCAGACCTTTAATTGCTCCAATGCCTTGGCCAACTACATTGCCTAATGTCAGTAAAGAACGAGCGTTATTCGCAGGTGGTGAACAAAGTGCGACTGATCATCTAGCTGATTACTTTTCAAGTGCTAATCCATCTACCTACAAAGAAACTCGCAACGCTTTAGCTGGTATTGAAAACTCAACCAAGTTTTCTCCTTGGCTTGCTAATGGCTGCATTAGTGCTCGGCAAATAGTCAACGCTTTGCGTAATTATGAGCACATTCATGGCGCAAACGACTCAACTTACTGGATTTATTTTGAATTACTGTGGCGTGAATACTTTCAACTATACAGCCTGCGTTATGGCAATAAGTTATTTTCTTTTGCCGGAATTACAAAGCGTAAGCCACTAACCAGTTTTTACCCACAGCGATTTAAGCAATGGTGCACAGGCACAACACCGTATCCCATTGTCAATGCATGTATGAAACAGCTGAATAAAACCGGCTATATGTCAAATCGTGGCCGGCAATTAGTTGCAAGCTGCTTGGTAAACGAGCTCAAGCTAGATTGGCGCTTTGGCGCTGCTTATTTTGAACAACAACTGATTGATTACGACGTGGCATCTAATTGGGGAAATTGGCAATACCTTGCAGGTGTTGGCGCGGATCCTCGCTCGGGTAGGCATTTCAATTTAGTAAAGCAAACCCAAACCTACGATGCTAATAATCAATTTATTAATCACTGGCAAGGTGATGAGGTACACGCCATAGACTCGTTAGATGCCGCAGATTGGCCGTTAAGCAGTTAATAATGCTTAAAGAATAGCGGTGGTGAGAATAAAAGTTGTAGCACACAAAACCGAGCCTTTAAGACTCGGTTTTGTGCATTTTAGCAAGGTGCAACATTATTAAATGTTCTAATTTTTGTTTTTAAATCAAATGCTGCATAACCAGCCACAATAATAAAACAGCCTGCTGGCACAATATAAGAAAAAGCGACACTGAAGGTATCAATAAATACAGCCTGTACCACGGGTACTATTGCTCCACCTAAAATAGCCATTACTAATCCGGCAGCACCTAACTTTGCATCATCGCCTAAACCATGTAATGAAATTGCGTAAATAGTGGGAAACATTAACGATAAACAAGCCGATATACAAACTAAAGCCCAAACGCCACTTATAGTTGGCATTTGCACCATATATAAACATAGTAGCGTCGCAATTACAGAGGTTGCCATTAATAGTTTTGCTGGTCTAATAAATCCCATAAGCCATGTCATCACAAACCGAGAGAACAGAAAAGTGATCATACTGTATTGCAAAAACGTTCCACCGGTCACTTCGTTTGTATCAAGTGCTTCCATAACGTATTGAATGGTAAAGGTCCATACACAGGTTTGCGCTGCAACATTAAAAAACTGCGCAATAACGCCAAAGCGATAATGTGTATTTTTAAATAATCGTTTAAAGGTTGCACGAAAATCGACATGCTTAGATACCTTTTTTTGCTTGCAAAAGTTAGGTGTTTTAGTAAATGCAATTGCCAGCCAAATAAGCACAAGTACGCAAGCCATACCCACATAAGGCACCATAACCGCATCTAGTTCTGCTTTTATTACCTGAGTTAGTTGCTCAGCGCTCATAGCTGCACGCTCATCTGAGGAAGCTATATTTAGGCTAGGTAAAATAAGGGTTGCGGCTAAAAACACACCGATATTAGTACCAACAGGATTGAAAGATTGCGCTAAATTTAATCTACGGGTTGCACTTTGCTGATTTCCCATTCCCATCACATAGGGGTTTGCTGAAGTTTCTAAAATAGATAGACCACCAGCTAACACAAATAAAGCGGCTAAAAAAAAGCCGTAAGTCATTGCTT
This sequence comes from Pseudoalteromonas sp. SR44-5, assembly GCF_014163675.1. Classification (NCBI taxonomy): domain Bacteria; kingdom Pseudomonadati; phylum Pseudomonadota; class Gammaproteobacteria; order Alteromonadales; family Pseudoalteromonadaceae; genus Pseudoalteromonas; species Pseudoalteromonas sp. SR44-5. The sequence continues at coordinate 113,266 of NZ_JACJDT010000001.1, read as the reverse complement.
GGCTTGCGGGATAAAACATAAATGCCCCCATCGCAGCCATGCCTAAGCCTGTCAATACTCCCGTTTTGTAAGAAAAGCGTTTATTTATATAAGCGGCAGGAATGGCTAAGCAAAAGTAGGCGCCATAGTAGCTAAACTGTACAAGTGCCGATTGCACTGAAGACATAGTAAATATTTTACTAAATACTTTAACTAACGGATCAGTCATATTTGCTGCAGCACCCCATGCTGCAAAGCAAAGTACAAGCAAAATAAAGGGAACCACCATCTCCTTAGAGACAAGAGGTGTTTTTGTATGTGTGTGTGTGGTCATTGCCATGTCTCAGTTGTTAACTTTGAGTAAAGCATTTAAACAGGTAAATATCACCTCGTCAATAAATCAACTATAGTTATTTATTACATTTAACAATACTTAATTGTACTCTGTCGTTAATTTAATATTAAATGATCAGCACAGTAATAAAACCAATGCTGTCGCCAAGTATGTCCGCTCAGTGTACAATTAGTTAAGTTATTCAAGACAATAACAGATTAGACAGGAATCATTATCAAAGCTAAAAACCCTCGACTCGTCTCACAAGAAGGCCGAAGCCAATCTGGCTTGCGTGCTCACAATGAACGTCGAATTATGTCTTTAATTCGTCAACAAGGGAGTGCGCCAAAAGCCGAGATAGCACAAAAAACGGGTCTTTCTGCACAAGCCGTTACAGTTATTATCAATAGCTTGGAAGCCGAGTCGTTATTAATAAGAAAAGAGCCACAGCGTGGCCGTGTTGGCCAACCCACGATTCCGTTTGCCTTAAATCCTGATGGTGCTTTTGGCATCGGCTTAAAAGTTGGTCGCCGAAGTTATGATTTAACCTTAATTGACTTGGTCGGAAATATTCGCGCAACCTTAAATGAATACTGTGCCTACCCTACTGTAAATAGTCTGCTCACTTTTCTAGAAAAAGGTATCAGCGTACTTAAAATGAGCTTAAGTGACGAGTTAGCCGAGCGTATTCTAGGTATTGGTGTTGCAACTCCTTTTGAAATTTGGAATTGGACTGAAGAAGCTGGCGCACCAAAGAAAGTAATGAATGAGTGGAAGTCTTTCGATTTTAAACAAAGAATCAATCAGATCATCTCTCTTCCTGTCTATGTATGTAATGATGATACCGCAGCATGCTCAGCAGAGCTGAGCTTTGGCAACCCAGCTCGCTTTACCGATTTTTTATACATTTTTATTGGCACTTTTATTGGTGGTGGAGTCGTTATAAATGAAACCTTATTTACCGGTAAAAAAGGCAATGCGGGAGCTATTGGCTCATTACCAAGGCCTGTACTCAATAGTGAAGGCCAACTAACATCGCAACAGCTGATCATGCAGTCTTCGCTGTATATCCTTGAAAAAATGCTTAAAGATGATGGCTACAATACCGACATAGTGTGGAGTTCAAAAGAATATTGGGGAGATTTAGGCCCTGTTTTAGATAAATGGATAGATCAAGTTGCAGATGGCCTTGCCTATGCAGCACTGTGCTCACTGGCTATTTTTGATTTTGAAGCCATTGTGATTGATGGTGCAATCCCTATCAATGTAAGAGAGAAAATAGTATTAGCAACAAAGTCAAAATTAAGCCAAGCCGATCATCGTGGCATTTATCGCTGTGCCGTACAAAGCGGCTCTATTGGTGCTAAAGCTCAATCAATAGGTTGCGCTAACCTACCGTTAATTATAAACTTTTCTCAAGATAACGTCAGCCTTTCCCACAACTAGCTTCCAATAAATTTATCAAGCAGCCGGCGCTATTCGCCGGCGCTTTAATATCCTGGATTACCCGCAAATAAATTCAATTAAATAACTCCATAAACTTGTACAAAAAAATAAGTAATAATAGTTGATTTATTACTTTTAGTTCTCTACATTCTATTTACAAATTTGCCCAAACTGGTGAGGCGGGTTGATAAAACAGCAAGTTTTTAATCACACGCAACAAAAGCAAAAAATGGTTTAGGATTTGGGCACATAATCGTAACGGGTACATCTGGTCAAAAAAGAGTGAATCTATCAATGCCATTAACCCAGCTAAGTTAGCTGGCTTGATTCGAGAAGATACATAAAGCGACGTATTTTTTGACACCAAAATCAATAACTGTCTTGGTGGTCAAGGCTTAGATTTAACCAAAGGTATCGTTTAAAACGAGACGATACCCTGACAATTTTTATAGGAATAACGTAATGGAAGTAGTTGCAATTGGTGAAGCCTTAATTGATTTACTCTCAAATGATTGTATAGATAAAACAGTATTAAACAGCGAGCCAGGATTCACTCAATTTGCAGGAGGTGCGCCCGCAAATGTAGCTGTCGCCGTAGCAAAGTTAGGCGGTTTGAGCTCACTGCTTGGTAAGGTAGGCGATGATCCGTTTGGTCGTTTTTTAATAAAGGCACTCGATACACATAATGTTAAAACATCACATGTTAGCTTTTCTAAAAAGGGTAAAACTGCACTAGCCTTTGTCTCATTAGATGAAAGCGGTGAACGTACATTTGATTTTTACGATAAAGACGCCGCGCATTATGATTTGCAGATTTCCGATTTAACCCCCTCTTTATTTGCAGCCCCTAAAATAGTGAGCTTTTGCTCAGGCTCTTTAGCTAAGGCTCACATATTAAATACTACGTTAAATGCACTAAAACACTTTAAAGAAGCAGACTCGGTTACATGCTTTGATATTAATTTTCGACCTGCCTTTTGGGATGAACCACTTACAGCCCCATCCATTATTAATGATATAGCTAAAACGGTTGATGTTATTAAAGCAAGTAAAGATGAGCTGATAGCCCTGTATGGCATTGAGCATATTGAAACCACAATAAAAAGCTGGGTAGACAATGGCGTGTCATTGGTTTTAATGACTGATGGTGGCGAGCCAATTACATTTTCCTCATGCTCATTTAGTGGTACATATCCTTGTCCACTAGCGAATGTCGTAGATACCACAGCTGCCGGTGATGCTTTTGTAGGCGGTTTTTTATACCAAGTAGCTTCGCTAGTAAGTGATAAAAACGAATTTACTGATTGGGCCAATAATTTTGAAAACGTATTAAAAGCAATCAACTTTGCAACTAAGTGTGGCGCCTCAACTGTCGCAAAGTTTGGTGCATTCGACGCTTTACCAACGCAGCAAGACCTGTCTGCCTGAGCACTTACAATCAACCAGCCTATTTGTAACCTCTATACTAACGACTAAAACTCATATTTTTAGTTTTAGTCGTCTAACAAAATCGCTTTTAAACTACTTTTACATTTAATACGTATAAAACCATTTATGCCTAATTATTTATAAACGATACGGTTTTGATATCACCAGTATGAAAGAAAAAATAAACATAGTCTGGTTTAAACGTGACTTACGCCTAAGCGATCATCAGCCTTTAAAAAATGCGTTTAGTAATGGCCTGCCCACACTATTAATTTATAACTTTGAACCTTTACTGCTTGACGATGGGCATTACAACGAGCGGCATTGGCGCTTTGTCTATCAATCAATTGTTGATTTAAATACCCAACTAGCTCGCTTTAATAGCCGCGTGTATATATTTAATGAAGACATGCAAACCCTGCTTGAATCGCTTCACTCGCAGTTTGCAATCACAAACATGTTTAGCCATCAAGAAATAGGGCTAAACAACACTTTTGAACGTGATAAAACCATTAAAACATGGTGCCAACACCACCATATTAACTGGTTAGAGTCGCCAACCGGGGCTGTGATACGTGGCAAAAAAAATCGCCACAATTGGAACGAACGCTGGCAACAAACCATGCAAGCACCTATTGCTATACCTAATTGGAAGCAAATAAAGCCACTCACCCTTACTGACTATAAAACACCCAAGCTGCCTAGTGCCTATACGCAAGATAATGAATATTTTCAGCATGGGGGCCCACGACTTGCCCGTGAAGTAATGCAAAGTTTTTTTGCTGAACGCGGTAAGGGTTATCAAAAAGGAATATCTAGCCCTAGTTTAAGCCGTACTCATTGCTCTAGGCTATCGCCCTATTTAGCGTGGGGAAATATCAGCCTGAGGCAAGTGTATCAAATGGCGATTGACGCATACCATAGCACTCATGCTGATAAAAAAGGTTGGCAGCGCCCGCTTGCTGCATTTGTATCTCGCCTGCACTGGCATTGCCATTTTATGCAAAAGTTTGAAAGCGAATGCAGCATGGAATTTAAAGCATTAAATCCGGGGTACCATGCATTTCCATATCGTGATGACGCACAAGTTACTAGCGATATTGAACGCTGGGCACAGGGGCAAACCGGTATTCCTATTATTGATGCCTGTATGCGCTGTTTAAAAGCCACCGGTTATATTAATTTTAGAATGCGCGCTATGTTAGTTAGTTTTGTTACGCATCATTTAAACATCAGCTGGCAACATGCAAGCCTGCCGTTGGCTAACTATTTTTTAGACTTTGAACCGGGGATCCACTACCCGCAAATACAAATGCAAGCATCGGTTACGGGCATTAATACTATTAGACATTACAACCCGATTAAACAATCTGAGGATCAAGACCCGAGCGGTGAATTTATAAAAAAATGGTGCCCAGAGCTTGAAAAGCTGCCTGTAGAATACTTGCATGAACCTTGGGAGCAAACACCCATGGAAGCATTATTTAACGACTTTAAACTAGGTGACGATTACCCTGCACCGATGATTGATTTAACCAAAGCGTCTAAAGAAGCGAGAGAACGGCTTTGGCAATATCGCGAACGTATTGAGGTTAAGCGCGCTATTCCTGCGATTTTAAAAAAGCATGTAAGCATCGTCCCTAGAACAAAAAGTACCAAGACAAACCATCACAATGGCTCATAAAAAACTAACTTTACCGCAAAAAACCTGCCCCACTTGCAAACGTGATTTTGCTTGGCGTAAAAAATGGCAGCGCGACTGGGATAACGTTATTTACTGCTCGCAGCGTTGCAAACGCAATAAAAACGAAGAGTCAACGCGCTAGCTAAAATTTGCAGTTAAACAGAACAAAGCTTTGTTATTGATTCTAAAAATACGGTAACATCATTGTTATTATTAATAATAAATAGCAATAATTAAGGGATACTATGAATTGTACAAGTTGTGGTAAAGGGTTACTTAAACCGAGTTTTATTGAAGGTCAATTTCGTTCGCACACATGCACGCACTGTAATGGCCACTGGATACTAATCGAAGACTTTGCAGCTTGGAAAGAGCGTAACCCAAACTTTGCATTTGCTGACAATATCTCATTCGAAGCCGACGCTAAAGACACTAAAAAAGCGTTAATTTGCCCAGTATCGGGAGTCATTATGCGTAAGTTTCGTATTTCATCAGCAACTGACCACCGTATTGATTACAGCGCACCAGTAGGTGGGATCTGGTTAGATGCAGGTGAATGGGAATTACTAAAAGAAGAAGGCTTAGCTGGTACATTGAATGCAGTAGTAACACAGCAATGGCAAAACCAAATTAGAGAGCAAAGTACCAAGCAAAACTTTAGTGACATATATGCTGATAAATTCGGCGCAGACACTTATACAAAAGTGAAAGAACTCAGAACATGGCTTAATGCACAACCGCAAAAAGCAGATTTGAGAGCCTACCTAATGGCTGAAGACCCATATTCTGCAGAAAAGTAAGCTGCTAGAAAAAGTAGGACTCGCTGTATCGAGTCCTTTCATCACAAAATACACCACAGTCATTGTACTTGTTTAATTTTCTTATTGCTGTGTTAACCGCATGCGCCACTGTTTTACTGTTATACTCAAATGCTAATACGCAGAAGCCAATCGCGGCTATGTCATATTTACTTCCGACTTGTCATTCTATGCAAGTTAACCACCTGATTTAAAACCGCTTTATATTAAAAATACTAATTTAGTAAATAACAAAACCCTTTACTGAGACCATTGTTTACAGTCAAGTGTTTCGCTTGCCTGTAAAACAGCCCACAGTTTGTTGGCGAAGTAGCATCATTCGTTTATGAACTCAGCATACTTTAAACAAGGCGATAGCATGAGTGAATTAACTATTGGCGTAATTGGTACGTCACGCAAGACAGATGAACGACGTTACCCTATCCACCCAGACCACCTTAAGCGCATTCCAGAACAACTTAGAAAACAACTGATCTTTGAACAAGGCTACGGCGAAGCTTTTAATGTGAGCGATGCGCAAATAGCCGCATTAACCGGTGGTGTTGCAAGTCGCAGTGATATTTTAACCAAAATAGGCACCGTGATCATCGCCAAACCGGTGCTTGCTGATTTACAGGAGTTACGTGAAGGTGGAACCCTTTGGGGCTACGTACATTGCGTACAACAACGCGAAATAACCCAAGCTGCACTTGATAGAAAACTCACTCTCATTGCGTTTGAAGATATGTTTGTATGGTCGCCGCAAGGCAATGTTGGTCGTCATACTTTTTATAAAAATAACGAAATGGCCGGCTACTGTGCGGTGTTACACGCACTGCAGCTCAAAGGTATTGATGGACATTATGGTGATCAGCGTAAAACCATCATCTTTAGTTTTGGTGCTGTTAGTCGCGGTGCAATTTATGCACTCAAAGCCCATGGTTTTAGAGATATTACGATTTGCATCCAGCGCCCCGATCACGAAGTACGCGAAGAGATCCTCGACTGCCATTACGTTAAAGTTCGCCAAGGCCAACACGATGAAGCACGGATGATGGTGGTTGAACACGATGGTACGCAACGGCCACTAACGGAGCTCATTAGCGAAGCCGATATTATCGTCAATGGCACTTTTCAAGAAACTGCAAACCCAGTTAATTTTGTTATTGAATCTGAAGCGGACTGCCTAAAAGCAAATAGTTTAATTATAGATGTAAGCTGTGACGAAGGTATGGGGTTCTTTTTTGCTAAACCTACCACATTTGCAAATCCGATGTTTCGCTATAAAACCGTTGATTATTACGCGGTTGATCATACACCTAGTTATTTATGGGAAAGCGCAACACGTTCAATCTCAGCCGCCATGATTGTATACTTACCTACAGTATTAGCAGGCAAGGCACAATGGCAAAAAGATGAAACCATCCGTCGCGCGATTAATATTGAAGACGGTATAATCAAAAATACTGCGATTCTAGCGTTTCAAAAGCGCCAATTAAACCCGCCTTATAATGCACTTTAGTTAATAAACATAATTAGTTTTTCAAACATCAATAAACACGCCGAGCAGTTAATCCTGCTCGACGAGTTCAACTGTAAGAGTCATTGTTCTGATGTTGTTTGCTCACCAGCGACTTTTTCTCTCAGTTGCATCACCACTTGATCTGATATAGCTAAATCTCCTTGCTTGGCACTAAAGCTATGAACAACCCCGGCAGTGGTAGCAACCACTTCCAACACCACTTTATCAAAATCAACATCAAATAAAGTTTGGTCTCGTACTACGGCATCCCCCTCATTAACGTAAATTGCCGAAATCGTAGCCTTACCCATCATTCCTTGTAGTTCAGGTACTTTGATATCCATATTGCTTCCTTAGTAGTTAATTTAAATGCTATTTCGCGCCCCATGCAGCAATCAATTTTTCAAACTGAGCCTGCACATTGTTATTATTGATACCTTGAGTTTGTTGGTTAATTGCATTAACAAGCTCAGTAAATGACGTTTGGTTATTGTTACTGGTAACCGCTGCAGTTAGCGCATTCACAGCCTCTTTATTATCAAGGGCTGCAAGTTGCTCAATTAACGCCTGCAAGTGTGGCTGACAGTTATTACCAGCTATAGCACGGCTTAATTGCTCTAAACTTGCCATATAAGGCGTTTGCACAAAACCATTATCAAGCGATTGCGCTATGCTACTAATTGCTTGTTTATTATCTAAACCTTGAATATTCACACCAACACTTTGTAATAACTGGCTGTAATCGTGGCTTAGGTTGTTTTTACTGAGTTTACCGGCAATCTCTTCCAGTGATTGATGCAAATAGCCCATTTGCTCCACCGCCATCATCACCGGGCTGCCTGCGCCATCAAGTTTATTTAAACGTACAAAGTCACCTTTAATTTGACTAAAGCGCTGCTGCTGCTCTGCGCTTAAGGTGCCACGCAGTTCACCGAGTTTAAGTAAGTTCTCTTCAGAGCCTTTACTGAGTGTTTGCGCTTCACCACGATAATGGTCACAAATCAAGTTTTCTAGCTCTTCGTCATTCATGGCAGCAACGACTTTTTCTGCCATTTTATTCATATTACGGTAGCTGCCTTGCAATTTAAATGGCGGCTCTGTGCGATAATTATTATCTTGCGCGGCTGAGGCAATATACTGGGCGTTCACTTTTAGTACGGTATTACGAATAGTGATTAATCGGCTGAGTACCGCTTTAATTTCGTTAACTTCCGCTTGTGAATAGCCGTGTTCAAGCTCATTTAATGAAATATCTTCGCCTTGACACATCCGCACTAACTTATATAAATCTTCCATGTTACGGTTAGCCAATGGCGCTAATACTGCATTAGATGTTAGCGCATTTTCTATAAAGCTCATGGCAAACTCTTGCTCACACCCGGCTAAGGTATCGCCAAGATTATAAATATCGGCGCGATTTGCCAACATATCAGGAATTTTAAAGCTCTCACCAGATTCTGTATACGGGTTACCTGCCATCACTACGGCAAACTTTTTACCGCGTAAATCATAGGTTTTACTTTTACCGTTCCACACCCCGTCAATACGTCTTGAGCCATCACACAAAGAAATAAACTTTTGTAAAAACTCAGGGTTAGTATGCTGAATATCATCTAAATACAGCATCACGTTATTGCCCATTTCAAAGCTCTGATTGATTTTTGCAATCTCTTTTTCAGCAGTAGCATTAATGGCTTGAGCAGGATCGAGTGACACCTGATCGTGCCCTATCGACGGGCAATTTACTTTTACAAAAGTCAGCCCTAAACGGTTAGCAACGTATTCAACTAAGGTAGTTTTACCGTAACCTGGCGGCGAGATAAGTAATAGCATGCCCATTAAATCAGTGCGTTTGTTTTTACCTGCTGAGCCAATTTGTTTTGCTAAGTTATCACCAATAATTGGGAAGTACACTTTATTGATCAGCTGATTACGTACAAACGAGCTAAGTGGCCTGGCTTTAAATTCCTCAAGTTGCAGACGTTCTTTTTGCGCCGCTAAAATATCACTGCGCAGTGCATGATACTGCTCAAAAGCCGGTACTTGCTCAGTGATGTATTTACGAGTTCTGGCATAAAACTCTGCATAATCAACATGTAAAGTTTGCTCTTGCACTCGTTTATGCTGCCCCATTAAACGCTCAACTTGGGTGTTTGGGGTGACGTCCAACACAGTGTATTTTAATGTTGTGGTGGCACTGAGGTGCAAGTAGTTAGCCGCTTCCGCTTGCACCATTGCCGATACTTTAGGATTTTGCATGCAGTACGCATTAAGCCAACTTAAAAATAATAATGCCCGCTCATCAGTTTGCTTTACGTTTTCACAGGCCTGAGCAAGCTCGTTGCTATAACCTTTGGCTTTAGCGTCACTGCTAAACTGTTCAGCTAAATTTTTAGCTTGCTGAGAAACGATAAATAGCTGTTGCTCTGCCGTTTTTTGTTGCGCTAATTGTTGCACTAAATAAGCTGCGGCCAAGTCAGTGGATAAATCAGCAAAACGTGCAGATAATTTGCTAACTTGAGTTAAAAAGGCATTGATCTGTTCACTTAACTGCGCAGTTAACGTGCCGATAAAACTGGTCGCAGCAAAGTGTTTATCCATCAAAATAGCATTGCTCGCTTGATGGAAATATTCGTTCAGTTGTGCAGATGACAATTGCGCACTAAATAACTGCGCAATAATACGACAACTAGCCGGATAAATAAGTAAGTCCAGACTATTTTTTTGCGTCAATAAGGTGTCAATAATTGCCCATGCATCGTGGTCATGAATGCCTTTTTCATAGCCTTCTTGATAGCGCGGTTCAGCAAATTTTTGCACCAGCTGCAATAATTGTTTATCTCGCTGTGCCTGCTCTAATTGTGCAAAAGTCAGCGAATGCTCACTGTTTTCACAAGCGAGTAATATTTGCGCAGCTAAATACTCACCACGATAAACCACCTCACTTTCCGAAACTAATGTTTGTTGCCACAAATGACGGCTTTGCTGTAACGTTTGTAAGCTTTTCTCATCTGTTATTGGCTCAAAATAATCAGTACCCGTTAAGTGCAGCATCAGCTGCTCGTCACGCGGCAATAAGGTTAAATCGAGTAATTGCTTATTAACACTAAAAGCGTGCTTACCAATACTGACTGTATTGCCGCCGTCAGTGAAAATATCTTGTTTATCACGTAACGAACGTATGCCCTGATCTTTACTGGCTTTTAGCTTTGATTGGATATCATCGGCACGAATTTCATCGCCTAACTCTTTAAGCTCACTAGTCAATGCACGAAGCTTGCTGATCATAGGATCGGCGGCAAAATAAGTATTTAATGCATCAAGCTCAGTAAAGCTTTGCGCACGGCGGTTAACGCCTTGCAATATACGCTCGGCGGCATTGGCTAAATTCAATGCGCGGCGCTGACGGGTATCAATTAAGCTTTGTTTATGCGCTTCAAAGCTTTCGTATACGTCATCACGTTTGGCAATGATCTCTGTCAGATATTCGTCAAAATCACTAAATTGCGATTCCAGCTCCTCAAGCTGAATAAGCAAACGTGAAAGTTGCTCGTCACACGCCTCTGGGGTTTTAGCATTATTTAGTGCGTTGGTAATACTTTGCGAAAAAAGCTTAAAGCGTGCGGCAAATTCAGCTTTAGCTTCAACACTGCCAAGGCTCTTTTGACGGATTTCAATGCTCGCTTTAGCACGATTAACCAACGCATAAACAGCACTGATATCTTCGAGGATTTGCGTGCGCACACGGCTGTCGTCGATGTCTAAATCAAGCATAGTGTGGTTAAGTAAATCCAGCTCTACACTTTGCGCATCTAACTGTGCGATATAGGTCTTCAGCTCGCTAACGCTTTCGCTTTTACTGCTTAGCTCTTCAAGCTCTTTAAGTTTTTCGTGGTACGGCGCCAGCGCGCTGTCTTGTTGTAAAAACGCGGCAGTTGCTTGGCTTACTTCAACCAGCCGTGTATCAATTTCACTTTGTAAGTTATTCAGTGCAGCAATATCTATATATTTAATATCTTCAAGGCTTATTACTTGCCCTTTGAGCATTTTTAATGCATCAATACCTTGCACAAATTGCGGTGCTACTTTAAAGCTATCAGGACGTACTTCTCGGGTTACATCAGTGTATTGCTTATTAATATCCACCAAGGCTTGCTTGGCTTTGTTTTGAATCTCGGTGACTTTTTCAAACTCATCAAGCACTTGCTCAGCGGTTTCATTGATGCTGTGTAGGTTTTGTGCGATTTTCGCAAATTCGCTTTCGTTAAGCCAATGGTAACGGTCAAAGATATTCCGGCTAAGGGCAATTAAATCTTCGTAATGAAATAAAGTCGGGCTTTGCTCGCTAATGGCTTTACAGACACTGTATAAATCAGAAATACCGCGAACTAAATCGGGGTTACCTATTTTACCAAAAAAGCTAGTAAGTGGCGGCGCATTGGCTGCAAATTCAGCCGATACAAACGGGCTTTGCCAAATTTGAATCGGATGTACTCGCTCCGCTTGGTCTTTATCGGCTTTAAAAGTCAGCGTTATACCATCGTTGTAAATAGCATAACCGTGACAATAAATTGGATTTTGCAGGTTTTTATCAATAATATTATAGGCAAATAGCGCGTAACGGCCTTCACTTGGCTCGTAAAACACGTATAAAACATCTTCGCCGTTTGGTGACTTTATATGTCGGTGAAATTCTAAATCTTCTATTTGCTCTTCAAACGAGCGTGCTTGCCCTGATTGTAAGTAGTAACCGCCAGGGAAAATAATGCCGTGATCTTCAGGTAAAGTAACACATGCACTGCCGATTGCATCTTGGCGCATGACCTGCTGAGTGCGGGTGTTATAAATAAAGTAACGCCATGTTTTTTCACGGTATGGGAGAATTTTTAGCAGCACTAAGTCGCCTACCAGCGCGTACTCAACTTCGCTGTCAGCAAGGGATTGGTTTTTATCATCAACAGCTTCTTGATAAATCCCTTCACCGGTGTCAGTGCTGTTTTCTATTTTAATGGTCAGTGAACCGCCAATGGTTTCAACAAACACTTGGTCCGCGATGTTGATATGAGCGTGGCGCCCTTCTATGTGGTTACTTCGGTCAGTTTTGAGCCATTCAAAATCATAGTCATGTGCGTGTTGAATATCACGCTCACCTCGGTTATCGATATAATTAATGGTGTTGTCTGGGTGAATTTCCCAGCGAAAAACCCGCACATCCGATAACTTGTCACCGATTTGGAATAGAGCAAATAGCTTGCCATTTTGTTGATATAAATGCTGTAGGCTGGTTTGTTTGTAGTAGGTATACAGTTCTTCAAAATCACGAATAAAACGACTATCGGTTAAAAAACGCGTTGTCTCTGGGTAAGGCTCAATTTCGTAATGGTCGTCTTGCTCCACCAACTTTTGTACACTAAATACATCACTGATTGCGGTTTCTTTTTTTAATCCCAAAAATACGTTGTAAGCAAAGATAACTTTATCGCCAATAATCACGATATCGCGCGGGGTACAATTTTGCTCCGTACGAACGCGAACACGCCCTTTTACTTGTAGATCAGTGCTACCAAACTCGTTAATACGCTGTGTATTTACATCATCTATTTGCGTTTTTAAACTAGCACCAAAATTATTTAAGCGGCGTTTAATTAAATCGTACGAGCCTTGTTCTAGCGCTTGTTGAGTTGCGTCCGTCATGAAACCTATCCTGAAATTTAATAGAAGTTAGCCGCAATAGTTAAACTATTGCGGCTACAACGAGAGAACTTAGAAATTAAGCTAGTCTTTTGGATCTAGTTTAATTTTCTCATCTAACCCACCACCTAAGTTACCGCCTAACATGCTTAGTAATTGGCTTTTTTCAGCCGCAGAGGTATTACTTAACTGCTTTAATAACTTACTCATGTTGAAGTTTTTAAGTGTTTCGGCTGAGCCATTCGCCCCAGCTAACACCCCTTTTAGGTCTTCAATTAAATTACGATCACCATTTAAGTGATCTTTAAATACGGTTTGTACGGTTTTACTTTCATCAACTAAGCCATCAATTGATTTACCTAAACTAATTGCACTCATAAATTGATTAAAGAACTGACCATCGCCGCCCATAATATTAATATCAGCATTACCTAAGGCTTTCGCCATAATATGTGCTTGGTGCTCAGCAATGTCTTTGCTGGCCGAAATTTTTGCCAATACGAGCTCTTTTTGCTGGTTAAGCTGCAGCGTAAAGCTTTCGTAATCGCGAGCATCTTGATCCATTGCGTTCAAGGCTTGTAGCTTCTCTTCAAGGCCTTTTGCTTCGGCGCGCATCTTACGCTCTAGGTTAATCGCTTCCACTTCACCTTGTTTCTCATTCGCATCAGCCATGGCTGTTTGTACTTGCGCCTGAGATAAACCAATTTCACGATTACCTTGTGCTTCAGCTTCAAGTTTTTGACGCATTACTTTAGCATCAGTTTCACCTTGAATTGCATTTGCTTCGGCCTTCGCTTTAATAACATCCGCTTCAGCAAGCCCTTTAGCAGCTGTTTCAACTTGTTGCGCATGCGCCAAAATCTTTTTCGACTCAGCTTGTTGATTAGCAATTCTAAGCTCTGCATTGGCCATTGTTTCAAGCTCACGAGCTTTATATTCTGCGGCTTGCTCTTGCGCTTTTGCAGCTTCGATATCTTTTACTAATGACTGTTCGGCTTCGGCTTTGGCACGAATGATCATCGCACTCTTCTCGCGCTCTGCACCTGCGAGTACTTTCACATCTTTAATGCGCTCTTCTTCTTCAGCCACTGATTTTTCAACAATCACGCGATCACGCACTACATCGGCAATTTCTTTACGTTCTACTTCCAGTGCTTTTTCTTTATTGATGCGCAGGATTTCGGTTTCTCTTTCACGTTCGATCACTTCAATTTCACGTGAACGAGCAACTTTCTCTTCTTCAATACCCAAAACGCGTAATCGGTTTTGTTCGGCAATATCAAGCTCACGTTGCTTATTTTGCTCGCTAATGCCAATCGCTTCTTCTGTTTGAATGCGGGCTTGCTCTGATTTTAAGCGCTCTTCTTGGCGTACTTTTTCAGCTTCGGCATATTCGCGGGCTTTCACGGTTTCAATTTCGCGCACTTGACGTGACATTGCATCTTGCTTTTGACGCTCAATTTCCAGTGACTTTTCGGTGGCTTCTTGATTTTGGATCTCAATTTTAGCGCGTTCATCACACTTCAATTGATTGGTAGATACATTTTGTACTGCTGTCATTTCAGTGATGCGGCGAATACCTTCGGCATCGAGAATATTTTGCGGATCGAGCTTATCAATTGACGTTTGTTCAAGGTAATCAATAGCAACATCTTCAAGTGAATAACCCGATAAATCTTGGCCAATCACTTCTTTAATATTATCGCGAAATTCATTTCGGTGAGTAAATAACTCAACAAAATCCATTCGCTTACCAACAGTTTTAAGTGCTTCTGAGAATTTCGCTTCAAACAATTCTTGCAATGTGGCGTGCTCTGATGCACGGGCGCAACCGACTTGCTTAGCAACGCGTAAAATATCTTCTTTGTTTTCGTTAACACGAATATAAAAAGTAATGGCGATATCGGCGCGAATATTATCTTTACAGATCAAACCGCCTTTATCTTTACGCTCAAGCACCATGCGCTTGGTTGAAATGTCCATCACTTCCATTTTATGGATCACAGGATAAACAATTCCGCCCGTAGTGGTGACATCGGGCTCGTTCTTCATTTTATTAATGATCAGTGCTTGGCCTTGCTCTACCTTGCGATAAAACTTGCCGATAATTAGCAAAATAGCAAAAATAACAGCGATTGCTATACCTACAAATGTCAATATAGGTATGAGATTATCTAAAAATTCCATGTTATGTCCTAACGTGATTATCGATTTATTATGTGTTACTTACCCCTAAATAAACTAGGGTATTACCAAGGTTTGGCGGTAATAATGTAACAGTGTTGCTCTTTGAGGTGTTCAAGCAACACCGCTGTGTCACCTGATGTAAATTGCTCGTCATTTTCAGCTCTAACTTCAAGTAACTGCTCAGTACCTTGAAATTTAACCCGTGCTTGGCCAAATGTATTTGTTACTTTGCCAGTAACAACAACACATTCTAAACCCAGTAAATCTGAACTTTGCGAGGTTTGTGCGCTGCTAAAAAAGCGCTGTAATGGCCGAGAAATAATGGCCGCAATTGGCATAGCAATCAGCAAACAAACGCCCAGCATTAGCACGCCAAAAATATAAAACCACATACCATCGCCTAACAGGTAGGCAAAAAACTTATGGGCATAGATGCTGATCAACCAGCTACTCATCACTACGAGACTAATAGATACAGTAATTGGTATGCCACCAAACCCCATGCTAAACCATGAACTCAAGCCTGAGCTTTGCGACGCATCGGCTTCAATTTCTAGATCTGATTCAAACATGTCAATATCAGCAAAGCCAATAAGGGTTATTAGCCAAAACAACATCACAACTAACAACAGGGCTGAAAAAATAACGGTGGGGAAAGTAAGCGCTAAGTTTAAAAATTCCATCATTACAACTATCCATTTATTTTAAACGCAGTAGGCGATAAAACTTTTTATCATTTAGTCGCGTAAATGTTAAGTGTTTTATGGAAAATCAACGTTGTTAATATAAAAAATTGTAAATGAACGACTACTTTGAAACGTTAACTTAGCTTAATTAACGACTTAGAAGTAAAAAAACGCCGCAATTTAGCGGCGTTTTACTTTGTGTGTATGACGACCTAAGTTACATATTACCCAGCTTTATCATCATTGCTGTATACATTTTAAGGTTTAACTTAAGTTGCTCTAAGGTAATAAACTCATGCTCTGAGTGACCGGTGTAGCGCTTGCCTGGCATTGATGGCCCAAACGATACTGCATTATCAAATAACTTTGCATTGGTACCGCCACCAATAGATACAAATCCAGCCTCTTGATCACCGGTAAAGTGTTTAAAAATATCTAATAATGCTTGTGCATGAGGTGCGCTGTCGAGCAACATTGGCGTGCCAATCACCACATCAACACCAGATAACTTTACGTTATTTCTCACTTGCCAATTACTCAGTGCGGTATCAATTTGCGTACGTAATACCGCTTCATCTTTACCCATTGGACGACGTAAATTCACAGCGAGTGTGAGTTCATTACCATCACGTTCAATAAGCGTTGGTGCTACTGTCATAGGTCCCATAAAGTCATGTTTATAAGCAATATCACCAAACTGTTTGCCATGTATATCAAGACCAATTAGCTGATTAATAAACGCAATTGCTTGACCATCACTGTTATTCTCAAGCTCAATACCTTTAAAAGCTTCCGCTAAGTAAGCAATGGCGTTAACCCCAGATTCTGGCTCTGATGAATGAGCAGACAACCCTTTTACGCTGATAACAACACCATCAGCTTGCTCGCTAAAGTTAAATTCCACAGCGTTAAGCGCACTCGCTGCATGTTTAAGTTTGCTGACTAACGCAGTATCGGCGTTATGTAACACCACACTCGCATCTTCTGGTATTTGGCTTTTAAAAGCGCCGCCAGTAAGTTCACTTACATACACTCCTGTTTGTGCTGAGGTAGCATTAAACGTTGGTGCAATTAAGCTCCAACCTTTTTCCGCGACAACCACCGGGTATGACGCATCAATAGTAACCGCATATTTAGGCTGCTGATAGCTTTTCATAAACTCTTCAAGCGGACCCCAATCAGATTCTTCAGCTAAGTAAATCATCAACTCAATACGATTATTAAGTGTGATCTGTTGATCTTTTATAGCTTTCATTGCATATAAAGCGGTCGCGATAGCACCTTTATCATCTTCTGTTCCACGCGCAATTAATTTACCTGGCTCTGAGGTACTATCTATTTCAAACGGGCTTTTTTTCCACTTACTTGCGTTGGCAGGTTGCACATCGCCATGGGTTACTATGGTTACCTTTTCAGTTTGTTGCCCCATACCAATAAGTACGGTGTAACCTAAATCTTGGTAATCAAAACCAAGTTCAGCAGCTTTCATTTTTAACAAAGCTTTAAAGCCAATAAAGTCGGGATTATCAGGAGTATTGATGCCGTCTTTATTAACCGTCGGGAATGATACTAAATTAGCTAAGGTATGAATTTGCGCACTTTGGTAGGTATTTACAGCATAATCAGCAACGCTGTCATTAATCTTATTTAATTTTGCATGTGCGTTAAAGGCCAATAAAGCGATACTAGCTAAAGCTAATTTTTTCAAAACAAGTCCCATTCAATTAACAACTAAGAATCACAATTATAACGCTCTGGCTTAATAACGAACAATGCTTTGCGATAGACCGACAACTTATTATTAATAAAACATAGAGCAAAGCAGCTAGGTAAATAATAGGCTGTAAGAAACTTAAGGTTTCATCTGATCAACCATTTCAACAAAACGTTTAACCCCTTGCGTAATTTCACTTAACCCTTGAGATACTTCTAAAATACTTTCTTGCCCTTCGTTTGCAATACCAGCGACAGATCCTAATAGTTCATCCATTTGACTTATCAACGCTTGAGTTTGCTCAACGACACGGCCTATCTCTGCGGTCGATTCTGCGGTATTACTTGCAAGTGTGCGCACCTCATCAGCAACGACAGCAAAGCCACGTCCAGCTTCACCAGCTCGAGCAGCTTCAATTGCAGCATTAAGTGCAAGTAAGTTTGTTTGATCTGCAATAGATCGAATAGTAACCACAATATCAACTATACTTTTAGACTGTATTTTAAGCTCTTTCCCTGTTGCCGTTGCATTATTAACTCGTTCAGCAATGTTTTTTGATGTTTCAACAGCTAAGCCTAAAATATTTACTGCATTGGAAGTTACTTGACTGGTTTCCTCTGAAATAGTCGCAGCTTGATCAATCGTGTTAAATGCTAAGTTAACGCGCTCTGTTATGTCTGATGCAAACTTAATAACTTTATATACCTTACCGTTTTCATCAAAGATTGGATTGTAAGTTGCCTCAAGCCACAAAATGCGACCATCTTTGCTAAATCTCTTAAAACGACCTGAATTAAATCGTCCCTTACTAAGGCTCTGCCAAAACTCTGGATTTTTAAGATAAAACTCTTTATCACAAAATATTTTATGATGTTTTCCTTTTACTTCTTCAAGTGAATAATGAACGGTTGATAAAAAGTTTTCATTAGCATCTAAAATATTTCCTTGTGTATCAAACTCAATGACTGCTAACGATAGATCTAGCGCATTAAGAATTGCATCTTTGTTCTTCAACACATTATTTATAGTCGTGATGTCATTGGCAATTTTAATAACTTTACTTACGCTGCCATCATCTTCTACAACTGGAAAATAATTTGCTTCTAAATAAATAGGAACCTTAGTTTTTGTAAAACGTAAAAAAGTACCACCAAATGATTTTCCCGCACTTAAATCTTGCCAGAAATGGCGATAGTCCTCAGAATTTACATAGTCTGAATCACAAAATATTTTATGATGTTGGCCAACAATCTCACTAAGCTTAAACCCCATTACATCTAAAAAATGTTTATTAGCATCAACAATGATGCCATCCACTGTAAAACTAATAAAAGCTATATTAGATTTAATTGCATTTAGCTCTTTTTGAGCCTGAGAGGTCATTGGGTCAGTTTGTTTATGTTTATCTAAAACAGCATTCTTTGACTTAAAAAACATCATTTTATCCTTTGACTGTATCATTCTTATTAGCTATTTAAATCATAGAATTAACAACACTACTCTTTAACAGCCACACTTTAATTGTGACTACTATTCACTACCATTTAGTAACAAAACTCAATAATATCTAATAGTTGAGAATTTTAAAAAGAGCAAGATTAGTCATCAAATTAGTAAGGGGTATTACAGAAAACGCAGGAGATATAAACGATAATATTATAGGGATAGTTGAGTTTCTAAAATAAATGAGCTATCAGTAAATCTTGTTACTTTTGAGCAACTAAATTTTTAATGTGTTAGAGCATTTAAAATGCCCACATAACAAACATTTTATAAATTTATTAGTCATATTTGCATACAACGAAGTATAATGCGCATCTTAAAATTATGGGGTCAATCATGAATCGCAGAAAGAAAATCGTTACAAAGTTTAATAACAAAGATAAGCGCGCAAATGCAAAATTACATAAAAGTAATAAGCCTGCTTATGTGTCTAAAGCTGAACGTGAAAGATTGGCACTACTCGCTCAAGAACAGCAAATAGACACTTTAAACGATGAAGCGTGTTGATAAATCAATAAAAACAAAAACTTGAGACGAAGTGAAATAAAGGTTAATAAATAGTTGCAAATTGCACATCCAACTGTAATATTGAATATTCAGCAACAATGCTGAAACACACCAATAATCACTTAGGAGGCATAAATGAACAAACTATTTATTATCGCTCCTAGTGCTCCTCAAGAATGTTCTGTCAACTATCATTTAAGTGAATGGTTCGACGAATAAAAAAACCTGAATAATTTAAAAGCAATAATGCCTCGCAGTAGGAAGGCTTCTATGTAATTAAAATTCAGGTAACAATAATGAAAAGAAAACTCTCAATTCTTAATGGATCACTAGCCGCGTGCATGTTTTTTTCGTTTGCAAGTAATGCTTGTTTAACAAACGAAGTTGAATCAAACGACACTGAAAGCAATGCAAATTCCCCACTTTGTAGTAATACCACCGTTGCAGGCTCGTTGAGCCGCAATGATACTGATTGGTTTAGCTTTGAAGTAACTCAAGTCGGGCCTATTGAGGTCAGCCTTGAGCACAACACTAACGATGATTTTGACTGGGCATTATACCAAGAAATAGGATCTGCTGTTGCCGAAGGGGCGACCAGTAATGTTCCAGAAACAGGCAGTTATAACGCACAATCAACGGGTACTTATTATGTAAAAGTAACGCGTTACTCCGGTACAGGTTGGTACGATTTAACGGTCAATTTTGGTGAAGGTAGTAACACCGGTGGCGGAAGTGGCAGCGGTGATTGTGGCTATAGCTCTCGCCCTGCAAAGCCAAGTTCATTACAAGCATATTTACAAGGTGGCAGTGCTGATTCATGCAGCACATTAACAGCTGATCAAGGTGCTGTATTACTGATGGGTGGTGGCAGCGATGTTGATCAAGCATTTAGTAATCGCGTTGCTAACCATGTTGGCAGCGGTGCCGATGTTGTTGTGCTTAGAACCTCAGGTACTGACGCCTACAACGATTATTTACTGAACTTAATGAATGCCGACTCAGTAGAAACACTGATCATTGATACTCGCAACAAAGCGAATGATGACTATGTTGACTGGGCTATCCGCAGCGCCGAATTTGTATGGATTGCAGGCGGTGACCAATCAGATTATCTTAATCAATGGCAAGGTACAAAAGTACAAACCGCTGTGCAACACGTTTTTGATAAAGGCGGTGTCGTTGGCGGAACGTCTGCAGGCATGGCGTTAATGGCAAACAGCGTGTACGACCCAGATGGCGTTGCTGGCGCAGTATCAGATGAAGTAGTCACTGACTTTTGCCACGAAACACTTAACTTCAGCAGTCGATTTATTGATGTGCCTGTATTAAACAACAGCTTAACCGATACGCACTTCCAAGAACGTGACAGAATGGGGCGTGCCATCGTGTCTTTAGGCCATCACAGCAATCAGTATTTTTCTATTGCAGCCAGTGAGGCAACCTCACTGTTCATCGATGCCTCTGGTACAGGTGTTGTTGACGGCAGCAATGAAGTTTACATCTTTAAAGAAACGGCTAATACGCAAAGAGTGACATTGCAATGTGGGAGCCCAGTAAACTATCAAAATATTAATAGAGTAAAGCTACTACCTGGTGATAATTACAATGTGGTTAGCCACGCTCATAATGGTATGCAACTAGACGTGAGCATTAATGGTAATAACAATAACTTCTACTCCCCTATCAATCCTTATTAATTCCCCCAGTTAAGAGCCCTTTGGGCTCTTTTTTATTTAAAAAGCAACTTGAGCAATTTCAATCAGGCAGGCATTCTCTTACTTTGTCACACTGACGCCACTTCTGAATAAAAGTATAACGAGTAACTATGAAAAACACGCACCTACAGCGCATCCATCATGTCTGTGATTATATAAACCACCATATTGATGAGCCACTTACATTAGATAGTTTAAGTGCCGTTGCCTATTGTTCTAAATTTCATTTTCATCGTTTATTTATCTCAATAATGGGGGTAAGCGTTACTAAGTACACGCAATTTGCTCGCTTAAAGCGCGCCTCTTATCGGCTTGCTTTTGAGCATCACAAACGCATTATTGATATTGCATTAGAGGCAAGTTTTGAAAGTCCTGAAGCTTTTAGTCGTGCTTTCAAACGTGTTTTTGCTCAATCCCCAACTCAATTCAGAAGCACACCAAACTGGCCACATTGGCAAGCGCAGTTTGACTTTAAAATACCTGAATTAAAGGTTAGTAATATGAAAGTAGAAATTGTTCACTTTGCACCGCAAGCTGTTGCGTTGCTTACCCACAACGGTTCGGCCACTAAGCTTATGGAAACAGCCGCACAGTTTATTAAATGGCGAAAAGAGTCAGGCTTATCACCGGTAAAAACCAGTGATACTTATGGCATCCCTTATAGCGATCCTGCGGTGACTGACGACAACGATTTTCGCTTTGACTTCGCCGGCAGCGTCAAGCAACCAATTAGCGATAATCAATATGGCGTAAGAAATGGTGAGATCCCGGCAGGTCGCTGCGCTTTAGTCAAGCACTTTGGCAGTCATGACACTATCAGCGACACTGTTTATTATCTATATCGTCAATGGTTACCAAACAGCACTGAAGAAGTTAGAGATTTTCCGTGCTTCTTTCATTACTTAAATCTCATTCATGAAGTAGATGAGTGTGATTTAATAACTGATATTTACTTGCCGCTAAAATAATAATTAACCGCAGAGGCAAAATCTCATTATTGCCTCTTCGTTCTGTATTCATACTATTACAATTTCACACCTTCAAGCCGTTTAAAGCCAAGGAACTAAAATAATGCGTATAACGGATCGCTACATAGCCAACCACAGCGCTTGCTACTAGCAATTCAACTACCGCTAAATGATGTATTTGGTTTATAAACTGTACATCAACATTCATAGTTAGCATCCAATCCGCGAGTTTAAATAACGCCGTAGCACCAATGACCATGGGAAAGGTAAATGCAGCAAACCCAGGGCAAAACCTGCGGCGTAGTAATTTAAAAAATGCCGTATAAATAATGAGTGTCATTAGTATGGCAATACCAAATAACCCCCCAATTATCACTGGCGACGGCTGGGTCACTACAGTGAAATACCCCGCCAACGATAAGCTTGCCGGCGCAGCTAATATAGCTAATGTGGGCTGTGCAGCATCAGGAATTTGCTCAGCAAATATTATCCGGTAAATCATTAACGGCAACATAACTGCGTACATTAACATGCCAAAATAAAGTGCTGCTTGTGCTAAAAACAACAGTGCTGGGTTACCCGAGAACGCGACATCGGCAACAATAATACCCACCGGTGGTACAAACCAACTTGGCACCATGTGCTCAATTTTAAACTCACGAACACGATGAATAATAAAGCTCAATAAAAATCCCAAGTGCAATAAAAATGCGCCTACCCAAAGCACATCCCCTGCTAATGGATTAACGTGCCCTAACGAATTAGATACCACCAACGTTGCCATAGCAAAAGTAGGCACAACGCTACCTACAACAGGGTGCGCTAAATCGGCCTTTAATAAGTGTGGGTACAGTAAAAATTTTAAGCCAAGTATTAATAATAATGCGCTCGCAATTGCCGCCCCAGTGTATTGCGCTGCGCCATTTACATTAAACATATTTTCCCAAGCCCAACCAAGGCTGGCTATGCCTAATGCTAATCCACCCATTGGGGTAGGTGCGGTTATTACTTTGGCTTTTATATAATTAAACATGTTTATACTCCACACTCACTGTTTATCTTATAAAGAAGTTTAACCTTGCATTTTGTTTAGTTAAATCTAATTATATAGAACACATGTTCATAAAAATTAAACACCAAGCTCATGAATATTTCTCTTAAACAACTTAAAGTGTTTGTAGGTATTACTCAGCATGCAACACTTACCGCAGCCTCTGAGCGGCTTTACTTGTCTAAAGCGGCGGTGAGCATGGCGCTTAGCGAGCTTGAAAAGCAGTTAGGTCACCCACTGTTTGACCGAGTAAATCATCGCTTAATTTTAAATCAAGAAGGGCAAAAATTACTGCCCTTGGCCGATGAATTACTGCACAGAGCAAATGATATTAATACGCTTTTTTCGTCCCACGCAAAAGCCAGCGGCACCTTAAAAATAGGTGCCAGCGATACCATTGGTAATCATGTGTTACCCTCTATACTTAGTGGATTTCGCCAACAACAGCTGCATTATTCACAGCAAGTTTTTATTTCAAATTCTGAGCTTATTTGTCAAAAACTGCGCGATTTTGAACTCGACATTGCACTAATAGAGGGCCAAGCCCAGCAAAGCGACTTAGTCTCAACCGTGTTTAGTAAAGACACTATGTGTATTATTGCGCCGCTGTCCCACCCTTTAGCTAAAAAACCACAGCTTAGTTTTAATGACTTAGCAAACAGCGAATGGGTATTAAGGGAAGCCGGCTCTGGTTCACGCTCATTCTTTTTACAAAACCTCGCTACACATATCGATAATTGGAGCCAAAGTTTTGAGCTCAATACCACAGAGGCATTGATCAACAGCGTTGCTGAAGGGTTAGGGCTGGGATGTTTATCGTCACTCGCGGCACAATACGCTTTACAAGATGGCCGCGTTACAAAACTTAATTTAAACCACCCTATGCAAAGGCAATTTTGGTTAGTAATGCATAAAGACAAATATAAAAACCCGTTGCTAACGCAGTTTATAGATTTTTGTGATCAGCTATAATGTAGCCATGCTAAACATCATGGCTACATTTAGGTAGTTTACTTAAAATGCGTAGCTGATACCGGCATTAACCGAGCGACCTTGTCCTGCTAATTGGTTAAAGCCTTGGCCTTGATCCACATTAAACTGGGCAATACTGACTCCGCCTAAAGGCTGCTGGTAGTATTCGTCAAGTAAATTAGTAATTGCCAACTTAACTGTTAGCTTATCCCATGTCGCCTTGGTTGCTAAATTCACTAAGCTATAGTTGGCTGATAGATTTTCAATACGACGTGGATCTACACGCGTTTTGCTATCTACCCACTCCCAGCTCAATGAGTTTTGCCATTTACCGAGTTGTTGCTCAAGGGCTATTTTGCTATGCAGTGGCATTATTTGATATAACGGCTCATCACTGTCATCACGCTCGCCATGGGTGCTAGTAAGCGCGGCGGTTAAATCCCATGTGCCTGCATTTTTACTATCAACAACACGGATAATACCTTCAAGCTTAGTGCCATAAAGTGTGGCGTCTAAATTGGTAAATTGCAGGGTATTACGCTCAGTTAATGCCTTATCTGTGCGGTTAGTACTGCCAACAACAGTAACATCAATATAATCATTTACTTGGGTATACCAAGCGTTAGCTGTTATTTGCCACTGACCATCTTCTGCCGATTTAGTGTAACTGGTGCTGATGGTATGCGCGGTTTCGGCTACTAAGTCTGGGTTACCAATATAACCATTACCATCACCAAACCAACCAATCATACTGGTCGACATTGTGCTGACACCCCAGCTATAACGTTCATATAAATTAGGCGCACGATTTTTACGTGCTAAGCCAAATTGTAGTTCATCTTCATTCGTAATTTGGTAGCGTAACAATAGGCTGGCATCCACAAGCGTGTCACTGCGCGCGCGATCCATGGCATTAAACTCTTTTGCAGCATCTTTATTTGGATCTGCCATATTCATTGCTGGCATACTTCCCATACCTGACATTCCATTCATGCCATCACCCATGTCTGAATATGGCTGCACTTCACCGGTATCCGTTTGCACATATTCAATACGCGTACCAGCAGAGACCCACCACTTGTTATTTAGCTGCTTTTGCAGCTCAGCAAAACCGGTGTAGCGGTCACGTTCACCGTCATTAATATTTACATAGTCGTTAGGCCCCATCATCATTGAGCCTTCAATCGCAGGCCACCAATCATCAATGCGGTAACCATAGTATTCTTGGCCGAGCAGTAATACAGTGTCAGCATCAAAGTCTAAACGCCAATTAAGTTGATAACTGATATCTTGCGCGTCGGTATTCATCGGCATCATGCCGGTTTTTTCAGCGCTGAAAAAACCCATTTCGTGCTTTACATCATTAAAGTTTATTTGCGCTCGAAACTCACCACTTTCAAGCTGGCGTTTATACTGAGTGACTATGCCATAACTGGTGTTATCCGTCATATCCATATATTGATTAGCAAAGCCCTGAAAGGGTATTTTTTGATGCGTTAATTTAACCACTAGCTGTTGTTTTTCATCTCGCAGCGCTGCGGTTAATGCATGATTTTGCACGCGATATAGAGTATCTAATACTAAATCACCATTACCATCGTCATAACTATCAGCGTCTTCAAAGGCACCTTGATAATTTAAACTAAAGCTGTCACTGGCAAGTCGTGCGCCAACACCAACCGCTTGCGCATTATTTACACTGCGATACTGCGCCGACACATAACCTGAATGCCACACTAACATATCACTCTCACCATATTGCGGAGCAATGGTGTTTACTACAATAACGCCGGCAATGTTATCGCCACCAGCGCTTACTGGCGAAATACCTGCAATCACTTGATAAGACGATAGCTGATTAGCCGAAATATAAGATAATGGTGGGTTCATCTGATTGCCACAGGCCGCAGTAATATCTGCGCCATCGACCAGTACTTTAACTCTATCGCCCATCATGCCATTTAATATAGGTAAACTAGAAATGCCACCTGCCGCAGAGAAATCCACCCCCAACTCAGTTAAAAGCTGTTCAGCAGAACCTAAATTTGCATGGCTGTTAACGTTTTGGCCCTGTACTTCAATCACTTCAATTGAATCATCAGCCAGTACATAAGGAGAGACTAAACTCGCAATGCAAAGTGCTAACGGAGAAAGTGCATAACGTGAATTGATAGGTGGATTGTGGTTGCTCATTTTATTCTTTAATTACAGCAGGTTTAAGATAAGCAAAGTATATAACTTGACGACAACACTGAACACGCGACAAATTGTCGCACCCCAAGCTCTGACTCGATGTTTATTGTTCTTATTTTAAACACGCTTATAACTTTTAAAAGGCTGTTTAAACACTAAAAGCATAAAATAGCCACGACCACTGAAAATTTATTTTTCATCAGCATACCGCTTAATAACCAAGGTTAATATATCAAGTCATTGAAAATTAGAACGTTCCTATTCAGCCAAAAACGCTGCAATCTAAAATCGTATTTTCTGCTCTAAATACACTGTTTTTAGTGCAAGACGCTGACTTATTTTTATCATACAATCGCGGTTTAATTGGTTCTTCAAAATTGCAGTTTCCTGCTTTTTATTAAATAAATCATTCATATTTTGTCGTCAGTCTTTTTACAAGGGTTATCTATGTCACCTGAACCTAGCGTCGTGAACAATACGCTAAGCACTACCGCTATTTTGTTAGTACTTGCACTGGGTACTTTTATTTTAGGATTATCGGAATTTTCGATGATGCCGATGCTGCCATTGTTCAGCGAAACATTTGCCTCAACACCAGCACAAAGCGGTTATACCATTAGCGCCTATGCGATTGGCGTAGTGATCGGCGCACCGTTTTTTATGATCACCACAACAAACATGCGCAAGCGTAATGCTTTGCTATTATTTGTGTCGATGATGTTTATATTTAACGGCTTAAGCGCATTTGCTAATTCGTTAGAGCAGCTTATATTATTTCGCTTTTTAAGTGGTTTACCCCACGGAGCTTATTTTGCTGTTGCCATTTTATTAGCCGCAGATATAGCACCTGCCAATAAACGCGCCAGCTTTATGTCTAAAGTATTTATGGGCCTTACCATAGCAACGATTGTTGGCGTGCCTATGGTTACTTTAGTCGGTCAAAATTTTAGTTGGCGTTATTGTTTAGCGGGCACCGCAGTGCTGGCACTTGTTGCGTTAATTCTAATTGTAAAGTTCATACCAAACACAAAAAATTCAGCCCCTTCGTCGTTATTAAGCGAGTTGAGCGTACTGAAAAATAAGCTGGTTTGGTCAATTTTAGGGATCATTATTGTTGGCTTTGGCGGGGTGTTTTGCATTTATACTTATATTGCCGATACAATTTTAGTGGTCACCCACACACCAGCCTACACTATATCAATTGCAATGGTTATGTTCGGTATTGGTTGTACGCTGGGAAACTATATTTTAGGTAAAGCGGCGGATCATTCGCCCCTTAAAACCACTGGTATAGCACTTGTTGGCGCAATCGTTTTTGCTACAACTTATGTAATGGCAAGCCATAACATTTGGTTACTTTATGCAGTTATATTTTTTATTGGTTTTAGTGTCGGACTTGGCACAGTTATCCAAACTATGTTGATGGATGTATCTCCGCATGGGCACGCAATGATTGGCGCACTTGTACAATGCGCATTCAATACTGCAAATGCAATTGGTCCTTGGGTTGGCGGCTTAGCAATTGCACAAGGCGCGCAACCTAATCAAACCGGCTATGTCGCCGCAGTGTTATTTGCTGGTGGATTTATCATGTGGTTACTGAGTGCATTGCAAATGGGTAAACAAAAACCGCAATTAGTTGCCCCATAAACAGCACTACACTCTGCGTACTTTAAGCACGCAGAGTGTAGAATTTATACCTCTTCATCTTGAAAGATATCTTCAATTTTTAATTTAAATAAACGAGCTGCTTTAAACGCTAATGGTAAACTAGGATCGAACTTGCCTTTTTCGATAGCATTCACCGTTTGCCTTGATACATCAAGTAGCTCTGCTAATTTTGCCTGAGTAAGGTCATGCTCTGCGCGCAATACTTTAAGGCGGTTTTTCATTCTTCGTCCTCAGCGCCAAGTTGTTTATTCATCACTACGACAGACACTAAATAAGTTATCCCCATAAACATCACTAAATGGGAAATCCCTTGTCGAAACGAAATTACCCCGCTCGTTTGTAATACCGAGTATGCTAAACCAAATACTAAACTCCCTCCTAAGGTAATCGCCATCGCATTTAAATGTAACCGTTGCTGCAATTCATCTAAGCCAGCTAAATGGCGTTTATTTGCCATAATCATCATAATACCTGCGAAAACATTAACCATAATTGCCACTATACTAAGTAGCGTGTTCTGCTCGCCCCACAGCAACAATGGCCCGAATGACGCAAGCGCCAAAGTTAAAACCCACGCCAGAGTCCACTTTGCTAAATAAACAGCGTTTAGTTTGTTGCGTTGTTTGAATGTTAATCCTGTTTGTTGTTTCATGCTCTCGCCTTTTTAGTCAAGTAAACTTGACTAAGTATTGTTGAGGTTCACAGAAAAGTCAAGCAAGCTTTACATAAAGTAATGTATAGCAGACATAGCTTGTACCGTGACTGTTTAATAAAGCTTTTTAACGTTTAACTCAGAATATTGTATTAACTTATTGCTTGCAGTAGGATAAAACAAAGCTGTTTAAAGCAACCTCAATTTTAACAATAACAATGATGAGCCCTGCATGCGTAAATCTGTTTTCTTTGTCGGTGAATGGCAAGTAACACCTGCCACCAATAGCTTACGACGAGGTGCGCAAGTCAAACAACTTGAGCCCAAAGCGATGGATGTTTTATTGTTATTATGCGAAAAACAAGGAGAATTAGTTAGCAGTGACGAGATCATTAACCATTGTTGGCGCACTGTTGCGGTGGGCGATAATCCATTGCACAAAGTTATCACGCAATTACGTAAAGCATTTGACGACAAAGCCAGTGATCCGCAATACATAGAGACAATCCGCAAGCGCGGCTACCGCGTTATCGCCAAAATAGAGCTCCCTCTCGATGAAGAACAAAAAGCCAGCCATAGTAAATGGCAAGGCAGCTCACCCTTTGTTGGCTTAAGCGCGTTTACTCCCAATGAAGCCGATGTTTTTTTTGGCCGCAGCAAACAAATAAATACACTATTACAACGGGTATCGGCACAAATAAGTTTTGGCCGTGCTTTTAGCTTATTGCTCGGCTCTAGTGGCTCAGGTAAATCATCTTTAGTCAATGCAGGTATATTACCGGCATTAATGAGTGAATCAGGCTTTGATGGCTTTCGGGTTGAGTCATACTGCCAACTTGATTTTGCTGATATAACTAAAGATCGGTTATTTCTCGATTTAGCCTCTACCCTACTTGATTTAGAAATCAACGACGCCCCGGTGCTTAGTGATATGAGTGCCGACACTTTGAGCGAGTTATTACAAAACGCGCCCGAGCAAGTTATTGAGGGTTGCCAAATGGCTGTAAAGCAAAGCCAAACAGCCCATATAAAACCGTATTTATTTTTATTTATCGACCGCCTTGAAGTATTACTGTCGTCGCCAGTATTTAGCGAGCAAGAGCGCAGCCAGTTTTTAACAATTATAGAGTTACTGGCCACCAGTAACTGCATGATTATATTTAGCGCCTGTCGAAATGACTTTTATCCGCAAGTGGTTAATCAACCTAGCTTAATGGCGGGCAAAGCCAATGGCGCCCATTTTGACTTACTGCCGCCCACTCGCACTGAATTAAAACAGATGATCCGCCTGCCAGCTTTAGCCGCAGGGCTTAGTTGGCAGCTTGACCCTGAGCACCAAACCCCACTGGATGAAATACTCTGTAACGAAACCGCCAATAACCCCGACGCCCTGCCAATGCTGCAATACACTTTGCAACAACTGTACTTACAGCGCAGCGAAAACGATGAGCTATTAGTCTCACAATACCAAGCATTGGGCGGTATTGAAGGCGCGATTGGCCAAAAAGCTGAGCACGTTTTTACACAACTGCCCAAGCAACAACAATCCCAGCTGAGCTTGGTATTATCAAAACTAATTACCCTGCACGCCGATGGCGAAACCCTCACCAGCCGCGCAGCCCGTTGGGATGAACTCACCACCCCGGCACAAACACAACTTGCACAAGCGATGGTCGATAGCCGCTTATTTGTATCGCACCTTAAAAACGAGCAAGCCTGTTTTAGTTTGGCACACGAAGCGCTACTACGTCAGTGGCAACGTGCCATAGACTGGATAAACCACCACCAACAAAGCTTAGCCATTAAAAGTCGCTTGCAAATCGCCACCGAGCGTTGGTTAAACGAGCAAAAACATGCCGACTTTTTATTAGCCCAGGGCAAGCCGTTACAAGAAGCACAAAGCCTGATAAATAACGCTATGTTTACCCTCAGCGCTGCTGAACTGAGCTTAATTAAAGCATCAAACCGCAGGGCAAAACGTAAAAAAACAGTGTTACAAGCCACCGCGGTTGCACTTATTTTACTCAGTTTTATAGCCACCTTTATGAGCGTACGCAGCTACCACGCCGAGCAAGTTGCGCAGCAAAAACGCTTAGAAGCCGAAAGCCTACTTGGTTTTATGGTGGGTGAATTTGCCGATAAACTGCGTAGCGTTAAACGTATGGATTTGCTCGATGGTATTAGCAATAAAGCGCTGGAGTATTTTACTAATCAAGCTGATGAGGACAACTCTCTCTTTCGCTTTACAGACCAAAAAACCGAATTTAACAACCGCTTTCAATATGCACAAACCCTTGAGGCAATGGGAGAAGTAGCCTATTCCCGCGGTAAAACCATTGAGGCCTATACCGCGTTTGAGAGCGCCCGCACCCGACTTGAGGCATTATTAAAAACCCAACCTAGCAACTTAGAGTTACTTACGCTTGCGGGTGCCAATGCCTTTTGGTTAGGGCAGCTTCATTATGATAAAAGTGATTACGCTGCCACAGAGCCAATGTTTAAAAAATACCAAGCCTATAGTGAAACAATGTACTCCCTAGCACCCAATGACTTTAACTCCATTATGGAGTTGTCTTATTCACATAACTCTCTCGGCTCGTTATATTTAAAACAATTCAACTATGCTGCTGCAAAACAAAGCTTCACAGAGTCGCTAAATCTTAAAAACAAAGCACTCGAGCTTAAACCCAACAATAAAAACTTATTACGTGATAAAACAGATACAATTAGCTGGCTTGCCAGTACAGAAGAAAATTTGGGTAATTTTAATACGGCATTAACAATGTTAGAAAATGCATCTAATGAATTGAATAATATTTTGGCACAATACCCCAATGATGCCAGTTTATTCAACAGTCTTGCTAACACTTATATACAACAGAGTTACTTGCTCAGCTATTTTCCTAATAAGCTACGTGCCTATATAAAGGCAAAACAAGCCACAGAGGTAATAAATAAAGCCCGGCTTCAGGATCCAAAAAATAATAAGTTTCAACGTATGTATCATCAATTTTTAGCGCATCAATTGTTACTATCTGATGATGTAAACATAGACATGCGGATTGAAGGCATTATTAACTTTATTAAGGAAAAAAGCTTGTCTGATAAAAAGATTGTAAATACACAGATTAGCCTTATTCACTATTTCATAAAAATAAAATCATGGCAAAAAGCACAAGAATTATTAGAAAAAATTGAAGGAAAAGTTGAAAATAAAATAGTTATAATAAATATAAGCTTAATAAAAGCAAAATTAGCTGTTAATAAAAATGCACAAGTAAAATTGTGTGAACAAGCTATTACCATCATGTCCGAAATTACAAAAACAACCCAAAGCGTAAAAATCACTTACCCGCTTGTACAAGCATATACATGCTTAAACAAAGAAAACGAAATTTCAGAAATAAAAGCAAGCCTAGTAAACTTAGGCATTAACAATTTTCAACTATGAACATTAATAAAAAAGGAAATAATATGAATAACAATCAAGAGCTAATTCACTTTACAGTAAAAATTGAACTAGACAGTAACGACAGTGCCAATTTCACATACTTTAGAGATGGGAAAGAAGTATCTGGCGGTGGAGTTGTAAGAACTGAGACTGCAGGTATTTACACATTAGAACCAACGACTATTACTAGCGGCTTTTTATTTACCGGAGCCACTATCACCAATAAAAAAGGTGATTGTGCCGGCGACTTTAGCTATAAAGTGAGTGATGACAGCCAATCAATCGTCATTATAGACAGCAATGAAAATAATGGCACAGTGTGCTTAATTTTTAACGTTGAGTGTAATGGCAAAGCGTACGAAAGCGCTGACCCTCAAGTTGAAAATGAAGATATATTTTAATTAACAACACCTAAACAATTACTACAATATACTTCGCAGACTCTTAAACTAGAGTCTGTGAATAAATAAAAACAATAAAAATCAACACCTTAACAACCAGAAGATTACCAGAAGGTTTGTTTGCACTTTTTTAAGTAAATTTATAGACACCAAAAACGTATAGCAAAGCGTAAGGATCAAACGTGTCTAAGCAAACAAATAATAATAACCAAGCACTTAATGCAAATAAGCAATCAACCGCTGCCGGTAAAACTCTGTCGACCTGCCTGTCACACATACAGTTTGGCGCATTAATAGAGCTATTTAATGGCACTGCTGAAGGCATTTTTGTTATTGATGAACAAGGCACGTTTGAGTTTGTTAACCCGATGGCGGCGCAGCTTTTAGGCGACTCACAACAATCGTTAATTGGCCAAAGCTTACTGCCGTTTTTGCACGAAACAGATCGTGACAAATACATGTATACGCTATTAAACTGGCTTGATATAAAAGACACTCGCCTTAACTTTGGCCCAAATGAAGTTAAAATAAATAAACTCGATGGCAGTATAATCGAAGCCGATTTATCTATTTCTAACATGCCACAAAGCATTGCCTGTGCACAAAAGCTATACGTTTGTATATTACATGATTTAAGCGCGCATAAAGCGATATTTAATCGATTAAAAATACAAGCCTCGACTGATCACTTAACCGGCCTTGCTAACCGTTTTACGCTTGATGAGTCATTAAATAAATTTTGGGCAGAGAGTATTCAAAGCCATCAGCCTTTAAGCACAATACTGATTGATGTCGATCATTTTAAGAGGTTCAACGATACCTACGGCCATATTAAAGGCGATAAGTGCTTACAAAAAATAGCCAAGGTTATTTTGCAATGTATACCATCAAGAGATTGTTTAGCCGCTCGCTATGGCGGTGAAGAATTTGCTGTTATTCTGCCACGTTGCAACCGTGATAGTGTCGCCGTTGTTGCCAGACACATTCAACAACAGATTAATGCGATGTCATTTACTGACATTGGCCTACCGCCAGAAGTTAAAGTAAGTGTGAGCCAAGGTATTGCCTGCGAATTTGATAACCAATACCGCACCTGCGAAGCACTAATATGTGCCGCTGATACGGCTTTATATAGAGCAAAATCTGACGGCAGAAATAAAATTAGTATTAGTGCTTAATACGCTATAACGGTAAATAATTTGTCTATCAGTTACAGCTCGCTATTACTTTTTGCAGACAGAACTGCAACTTGTAAATAAAACACACTAACAGTTACATAAGACGCAAAATATTAACAATTAAGGTGCATTGCTACTATGGTATTCTGATCTATTCTTTGTTGAGTAAACATTTTATTAGTAAAATGTTGTTGGTTAAAATCAACATACTCAAGGGATTACTATATGGCTAACTTAAAAAAACTGCCCCTACATTTAGCAATATGCAGTACATTTGCTTTTCAAGTAAGTGCCATTGCAGCAGAGCAACCAACTAGCGAAAACGAAGTAAAAGATATTGAAGTTATTTCGGTCACCGGCACACGTCGTAGTTTACGCAGCCTGTCGGAAAGTACAGTTCCTGTAGACTTGCTAACCAGTCGTGATCTGGCAACCACAGGCCAACTAGAAATAAGCCAAGTGCTTGCAGCCCAATTACCTAGCTTTAACTACCCAAGTGCAACCCTCGCTGATGGTACTGACCATGCAAAACCTGCAGTATTAAGAGGCCTAGCTCCCGATCACACCTTAGTACTTGTCAATGGTAAACGCCGTCACTCAGGTGCTTTATTGAATTTAGGTGGCACAGTTGGCCGCGGCTCTACGGCTGTTGATTTAAATAATATTCCAACCTCTGCGATTAAGCGCGTCGAAGTACTGCGTGATGGTGCAGCGGCTCAATATGGCTCAGATGCCATTGCTGGTGTGATCAATATTGTACTCAAAGATGCCGATGAAGGCGGTAGTGTAAGCTACACCTATGGTGAGTACGACACACAAATGGCGGGCTCTCCTCAGTTACTCAGCACCAGTGCTGATGCGCAAGGTAATTTAAGCTTTGCCAAAGGCGAAGACCGTAAAGTAAACGATGGTATTACCCGAACTGCAAGTGCCAATGCGGGCTTTTCGCTAAGCGAGAATGGCTTTATCAATATCTCAATTGAAACCCGTAACAACGAGCCAACTAACCGCTCAGGTATTGATGAGCGAGAACAATATAATCGTGATGAAAACGGCGCGCTTGATCCAAAAGAGCTGACGTTTGACCGTTATAATCACCGCTTTGGTAAAGCCGATGTTGAAGATATCGCGCTATTTTATAATCTTGGCTACGACTTTAGTGATGACTTATCACTTTACTCTTTTGCCAGTTATTCAAATCGTAAAGGTAACTCAGGCGGTTTCTATCGTCGTGCCAAAGACAACCGTAATTTGCCAAGCGTTTATCCAGATGGGTTTTTACCAAACATTGACACTGATGTTGACGACTATTCGTTTGCTATCGGTTTAAATGGGGTTAGTAATGATTGGACATGGGATATCAGCACTAATTATGGTCGCAATGATTTTGCCTTAGGTGTTAGCAATAGCATCAATACCTCTATGGGTGCTAACAGTCCGACAGAGTTTGATAATGGCGCATTAGTGTATGAACAATTCCTTGTTAACATGGATGCCAGCAATAGCTTTGACTTAGGCTTACCTGATGACGTGTTTGTTACCATTGGTACTGAATATCGCCATGAAAACTACCAAATCAAAGCCGGTGAACAAGCTTCGTATTTAACGGTACTTGATGCACAAGGCGTACCTGTTGCCGCTGGTGGTGCACAAGTTTTATCAGGTTTTTCACCGGATAGTGCAACTGATAAAAGCCGCCATAACATTGCTCTATTTGCTGAATTTGATACCTACCTCACTGAAAATTGGAATGCTGTGCTAGCAGGTCGATTTGAAGACTATAGTGACTTTGGCAGTACTTTTACAGCGAAACTTGCCAGCCGCTATAGCATTACTCCTTCATTATCGTTACGTGGTGCTATCAGTAGTGGTTTTAGAGCACCGTCTCTTGCACAAACGTCTTATAAATCAGTCAGCACTGTATTTGAAAATGGCGTACCTAGAGAAGTCGGATTATTTCCAAGTAGTGAGCCTGCTGCCAAAGCGCTTGGCGCAAAAGATTTAGACGCTGAAGAGTCTGTCAATATGACCGCTGGTTTTATCTTCACAGAAGGTAATTTTAGCTTCACGCTTGATGCTTATCGTATCGATATTGATGATCGCATTGTGCTTTCTGAAAACTTAGAAGGCCCTGCTGTTGAAGCTATTTTACAACAAGCCGCTGAGCTTAATACCCAAAGTGTGCGCTACTTTACCAATGCTATCGATTCGCGTACTCAAGGGGTAGATATTGTTGCCACCTATTTACTTGGTTTAGCTGACTATGGTGACTTACGCTTAAGTGCCGCTGTAAACTTTAACGATACAGAAGTTACTCATGTGAAAGACAATCCACCGGAACTGGAAGCGTTAGGTGATGAATATCAATACTTTGCACGACGTGAAATTTCTCGATTCGAAAAAGGCACACCAGCAGATAAATGGAACCTGTCTGCAACATGGGATTATGAAAATATTCAAACCACGCTTCGTGCAACACGCTATGGTGAAGTAGTTGATACCTCAAGTAGTGCTGAGGGTGATGAGCTTCTAAAAGCAAAGTGGCTCACCGATATTGAAGTGGCATATCGTCCAACTGAGCAATGGAAACTTGCTTTAGGTGCTAATAATCTATTTGATCAGTACCCGCAAGATACGGTAAGTAATATTGGTTATAGTGATTTTAACCAAATTTTCACTTACAGCGGGTTCACGCCATATAGTTTAGATGGCCGCTTTGTTTATGCGAATGTAGCGTTTAGCTTTTAATTAAACAAATAACTACGGCCCATATAAATATGGGCCGTCTTATCGAGGGTGCATAGTTACAATCGCTACAAAGTTAAGGCTTTAGCTAATTGTTCATAGACTATTTTATGGTTACGATTTAAGTCACTCACTTTAACCGCTTTAAACCACTTAATGGCCTGCTGATTATCTTTTGCTTGCCAGCATATTTCTGCCAGCCTTAATGTATGCGAAGCTTTGGTAATATCATCGCTGCCATCGACCATATAACTTAACGAGTCAACATAATACTTAATGGCAAGGTCATACTGTCCGAGCAATTGATATGTACGCGCTAAATTCCCTTGTGCAACAATAATTTTGCCTTGATGCTGAGTTGGAAGTATCCAATCGAGTGCTTTTTTTCTACTATCTCTGGCATTTTCTAAATCGCCAAAAGCATGATAAATATTTGCTTTATTGGAATGTAATTCAAAATTAAAAATTGGGTCTTTACTCTTGCCAAACTTTCGTTCGGTTTTGAGTAGCATTTGAAAAGCGGATTCTTTATTACCAAAAACATACTGCAAATTGGCTAACTCAAGCATTCGCATTGGATCTGCAAACGCGTCGTACATCAACTGTATATCTGTAAGAGCCTTATTAGCATAGATTTCTGCAAGCTCATCATCCTCAGAGTAACGTAAGGCTTTGGCGTAATAAAAGTAAGCTTGGACTTTAAATACTTCAGGTAGATCATCTCGTTCTGCGAATGGCTCAACAATGATTTTTAAGGTTTCATAATCACTTTTATCGTAATAATAATCAAATAAGTAAGACTTGGCTTTATACCACCGAGTTGAATGTAGCTCTGATTGCTCTATACGTTCATTGATATAAACTAAGCAGTCTTTCTCTGGCTGCTGTAAGCAGAATTGTTCGTGATCACTAAAGTGTTCAGACGCATTAGCTAGCGTAGAGAAAATAAAGATAAAAATAGCGATTATTAAGTGATTTTTTATCATAAAATTTAAGCAAACGCTTAATGCTGTAAAGGATATACATAGATTAAAACATATTTGCATAAAATTATTAACAAATATTACGCACTAGCAGAGCATGATGAACAAAAAGTGGGATAAAAAACTGGCTTGGCAATTACAAAAATATTTTATAATTGCCTAAGTATTTGAAAAGTATATTTATATACCTTTACTGATGGCACTAAATAACTAGCCGCACAGCAGTGTTTTTGTATGCTAAATTAAGCTGCTTTTTTCAGCGCTTTTTTAAGCTTACCTATTTTGGCTTTTTGTTTTGCGACTTTATCTTTACGAGCGCTGATTTCTTTTTTAATCGATTTTACTTCTTTACTGATTGCTTTAGCTGGTTTCTTTGACATTGAGTATTTCCTTTTTAATTATGTAGCTCGCTACTGCGAGAGTTGTACTTTATGATAAAAAAGAACCAGATGATACGCGCCAACCAGTTCTTCACTAAAGATTCACACAACAGAAATAAAACTGAAATTAATCAAATACCTGTAAAAGTTATCATACTGCGTACACTAAAATACTAAAGTAGTAATAAACTACCTAACCCTAAGAAAGTGACAAAGCCAACGATATCGGTCACTGTTGTCAAGATTACTGAACCTGACAGTGCCGGGTCGATTTTCATTTTATCTAAAATCGAAGGGATCACCACGCCAGACAAAGAGGCTGCAATTAAATTAAGCAAAATAGCCACTGTAATAGTGATACTGAGCATCACATCACTAAACCAGAAATAGGTAAGCACACCAATTACCATAGCCCACACACAGCCATTTACAGCCCCTACCCTAAGCTCTTTTTTAAGTAACGCCTTACGGTTTGAGTCGGTTACCTGACCAAGCGCTAAACCGCGGACGATTACGGTAAGTGTTTGACTACCGGCAATACCGCCCATTGATGCAACTACCGGCATTAATACTGCCAATGCAACTACTTGCTCAATGGTTGCGCCAAATAAGCCAATAAACCAGGATGCTAAAAATGCGGTTGCTAAATTAATGCCTAACCAAATACCACGGTTTTTCGCACTTTTTCGTACGCTGGCAAATAGATCTTCGTCTTCACGTAAACCACCCGCTTTTGCCGCTGCTTCATCGGTGACCTCTTGGCGTAATTCATAAGCTGAGGTAACTTTTAATCGCCCCA
Source organism: Pseudoalteromonas sp. SR44-5 (assembly GCF_014163675.1). NCBI lineage: Bacteria > Pseudomonadati > Pseudomonadota > Gammaproteobacteria > Alteromonadales > Pseudoalteromonadaceae > Pseudoalteromonas > Pseudoalteromonas sp. SR44-5. The sequence goes on along the minus strand of NZ_JACJDT010000001.1, from coordinate 74,629 downwards.
GTAACTTGTTATCGACATTGACAACGGGCATTGCCATTTTTTCACTGTGGATCACCACTTCCGCGGCTTCGTATAGGTCATCGTCAGCATGCAGTGAGGTGATATCGTGATCAGCAAAACTTAATAAGGTATCTGAATCCTTAGCTTTAAATAACGTGTTAACCGATACCTCACCAATTAGCGTGCCTTTGCGGCTTACTAAATAAATAACCTCGGTATATTGCGGTAAGCCTTTTTGCAGGATTTTTCGTGCGCCACCGACCGTAAGTTTGTCTGAAACCTTAAGTGAATCAAAATCAAGCCAGTGACCAAGTTGCTCTGGCAGATACTGCTGCGCTAATTCATATTGCTTGGTTTGTACTTCATCAAGTTGACGGCGAGCGTATTCAACAAAGCGCTCAGGGATCACTTCTTCAAGTTCAAGTAACTCAGCAACGCTTACTTCATCAAGTAATTTAAAACCGGCATCTTCATCGAGTGTTTGTAATAACCAACGACAGCTATCGGCGCCTAAATTAATGAATATTTCGTGCTGGGTGTCTTCATCTAATAATTGCCAAATATCAATACGCTGATCTTTTGGTAAGGCTTCAAATAATAACGATAAATGTTCTGTCGAGAGTATTTCTTTGGCGTCAGCTAACAGCTTATTTTTACGTTCTGTGGTATCACATTGTAAAAGCTCGTCAATAAGCTGTGGGAGTTGATCAATCGGGTATTCAATCATGTTGAAGCCTTTGAATTTAACTACTTTGTGTTTAGTTTACCTCAGCTTGAAAAAATAGTTTGAGAAATTTTGCATCGTATTCCCCACAGCCTAATTAGCTGTGGGGAAAGTTGTTTATTTAAACCAGCCTTGTACGCGCTCTACCAACATATAATTAACGGGCACCAGTAACAAGGTAATAAAGGTTGCAAAAATAATCCCAAAGCCAAGGCTCACCGCCATCGGGATCAAAAATTGCGCTTGTGTCGCCTTCTCAAACAGCAGCGGCATTAAGCCTATAAAGGTGGTTAAGCTGGTTAGCATTACAGGGCGAAAACGTGATGCGCCCGCCATTTTTACCGCCTCCAGTAAATCACCACCTTCACTGCGTTTTTTATTTATAAAATCAACCAATACCAGTGAATCATTCACCACTACGCCAATCAGCGCTAGCATGCCGAGTAAGCTCATAATGGTCAGTTCCATGCCCATGATCCAATGTCCAATAACTGCGCCTATCATGCCAAATGGGATCACACTCATAACGATTAATGGCTGCAAGTAAGATTTAAATGGAATTGCTAATAAGCCATAAATAATGAAAAACACAAAGACCAATGCCCACGCGAGTGAACCAAATGATTCCCGCTGCTCTTTAGCTTCACCCTCAAGTGAGTGGCTTACTCCTGGGTATTGCTGTACAAGTTCATCTAAATACTCTTTTAAATCAGCTTGTAGCACCGTCATATTGGTGTTTTGTTTTTCAATATCAGCAGTCACATTTAAAGTACGGTAGCGATCAATGCGATTAATCGACGAAGGGCTTTGTCCCGGCACCAGCTTAGCTACATGCGATAAAGGCACTGTGCCGCCATCGGGTAGATTAATTAAAATATCTTTTAGATCCGCCACTGAGCGGCGTTCTTCAATTGGTAAACGCACCATTACTCGCACATCATCGCGACCACGTTGAATGCGCTGTGCTTGTGCACCAAAAAATGAATTACGCACTTGTTGCGATACATCAACACGATTCAACCCCAGTGCTAGGCCTTGCTCTGTTAGCTCTATTTGTAGCTCTTCTTTGCCATCGGACATACTATCAGCAATATCAAATACCGTTGGGTATGTCGCTAACCGCGCTTTGACATGATCAGCCACTTCTTGCAATGTGGTGAGTGAGGTTGCACTCAGTTGTACGTCAATCGGATCTGAACTGCGGCCAATTTCGGCTCTAAAGGTTAAGCTCTCTGCACCCGGTATTATACCAATTAAATCGCGCCATTCACTGGCAAGCTCGCGCGAGCCAATATCAGAGTCGCGGCTTTCAGCGGGTGTTATTTCAAAACGAACACTGCCGGAATTAGACGCACCACCGCGCCCGCCTGTGGTGGCGAGTATATTTAAAATAACACTTTCACCTGTATCTTCATCGCGGTACTTATCTTGTAATTGGCGTGCTTTATCCGACATATCAATGACATATTTATTAGTCACTTCAAACGGTGTGCCCGTTGGCAAGGTTAAGTTAACTCGAACCGTTTCACTTGGAATACGTGGGAAGAAAATAAACTTAGTCCAACCACTGGTGATCATGGTTAAAATGATCAAGAAAATACCAACAAACAAGCTCACCGTTGCTAGTTTATGCCGTAAAGCGAGGTTTAAAATGGGCTGATAGTATTTTAAGATTGCATGCTCAAAACCATCAGCAAAACGTTGTTGGAACTTATCAAATTTTGAGGGCTCGCCTTTTTGATGACGTAATTTGATGTACTTTAAATGCGCTGGTAACACGAACTTAGACTCAATTAACGAGAATAATAGCACGGGGATCACCACCACTGGAATTTGCGCAAATAACGCGCCACGCCCACCTTCAATAAACGCCAAAGGTAAAAAGGCCGCGACTGTGGTTAAAACCCCAAACGTTACCGGCGTTGCCACTTCTTGGGTACCACGAATAGCCGCTTGTTCACCTGATTCAGCCGTTTTTAAATGAGTATAAACATTTTCACCAGTAACAATGGCATCATCAACAACAATTCCCAGTACTAAAATAAAACCAAATAAGCTCATAATGTTCAGTGTTACACCAAACAATGGCATCGCTAAAAAAGCCCCCATAAACGATACTGGAATACCAATGAACACCCAGAATGCGATGGCCGGTCGTAAAAATAACGTCAGTAAAGCCAACACTAAAATGCCGCCTTGTAAGGCATTAGTGGTAAGCGTGGCAATACGACTTTTAACCAGTTCTGAATCATCATCCCAGTAACTCAGCTCAAACCCCATCGGCAGATTTGTTTGCTGGTTTTCAATGAATTCTTTAACCTCATCCGCCACGGTAATAGCACTTTGCGGGCCGATTCGGTACACATCAATAAACGCGGCTTGTTTACCATTAAAGCGGGTGCGCACTGGGGTTTCTTCAAAGTCATCGCTAATTTTAGCAATATCTCCAAGGCGAATTATGGTGCCATCGCTTTGGTGTTTTACTACAACTTGGGCAAATTCGTCTTTACGGTAAGCTTGGCCTTTAGAGCGAATGAGTACGTCGCCGCCTTCGGTTTTTAAATTCCCCGCAGAAATGTCTGAGCTCGAATTGCTAATGGCCCGTGAAATATCACTTAAACTTAAACTATATTGGCGTAATGTATCTTGACTGACTTCAATGGCTAACTCGTAATCGCGCACGCCACTTAGTTCAACCTGCGTCACGCTCGGTAAACGTAGTAATTGATCTCGTACTTGCTCGGCGTATTCGCGGGTTTCTTTTTCGCCGTAATCGCTGGCAACGGTGACTGCAATGACTTCGCGCTTGCGCTCTGCAAGAGCTACAACGGGCTTTTCGGCATCAACAGGAAAGGTATTGATCGCATCAACCCGGCTTTTTATATCGGCTAATAACTCCCGCGGATCATAACCGCTTTCAACTTCGATGCTAACCGAGGCAGAGCCTTCTGAGGAGCGACTTGAGATCTGCTTGATCCCTTCTAAATCTTGCACTGACTCTTCAATTCGAATCGTCACCCCTTGCTCTACATCTTCTGGCGTTGAGCCACGTAATGATACGCTAACGCTAATGCGATCGGTTTCAAATGAAGGAAATACTTCAAGCGGTATTTGCGTAGTTAAACTAAATAGACCCGCAAATACAATGCTGATCAGCAATAAATTAGCTGCAACATGATTTTTGGTAAACCAAGCTATCATGGTTTATCTCCTTGCGATCTTGCTGCGCGGCGTTTTTCAACTAACTGCTCAACAGTAATACCCTGTTTCTTAGCCATCTCTTCTAGCTGCTCACGACTTGGGCGCTGTTTTTTCACAGGTTCTGTCGAGGTTGCGGGTTCACCCATTACTTTAACTCGCGTACCCGAGCTCACCTGACCAAGCGGTGTGAGTACCAACTGTTCACCAGCCGTTAAACCACTGGCAATAATTCCTTGCGTGGCGTTTTGCCATGCTAAGCTAATCTCTTTACGCTTAAGTACGCCTTGCTCAACAACATACACATAGCTGCCTTGATAAATGGTGCTGTTAGGAATAACCAATACATCGTTTACCTGTTTACCGCTGATCTGCGCTTTAATATATTGCCCTATCTTAATTGGGTATTGGTTTTGCGCTGTTGCTTTGTATGGATCATTAATTTGTGCCACCACGTACAGTTGTTGGGCGCTTTCATCAATAGCTCCTTCGGTACGCGAAATTTGCCCAAGCCAACTTTGCTTGCCGACTAAGTCTGAAGTGAAATGCACCGCTGATCCAAGTGCATTTTTTTGCCCATCACGATATTGCTCTGGTAAGTTTATAAATGGCAAATCTTTATTTTTGATTGGCAGACGAATTTCGACACTATCAATGGCATAAATCGTTGCAAGCTGAGTATTATTAGACACCACTTGGCCTAGATCAACACTGCGACTGAGTACACGACCGGCATAAGGAGCTGTAATTTTAGTACGCTCTAAATCAAGTTCAGCTTTTTCAAGTTGCGCTTGAGCTGACAACACTTGTGCTTGCGCTGCGGCTAATTGTGGTTCGCGCAACACTAAGTTACTCGCTTGTGCACCATTACCTAAACGCTGCCAGTCAACCAAAGCTTGACGTCCACGCGCTTGCTCTTCTTGTAAGCCCTGTTGCGCAGTTAATAAGTTTGCTTGTGCGGCTTTTACTTCAGCGCGGTGATCCCTATCATCAAGTTGCAGTAACACATCCCCTTTTTCAAAAAAGCCCCCTTCGCGAAACTGCTCACTAACCGCAATGATTTGCCCCGATGCTTGAGCAACTAAGCCACTTTGCGTACGTGGTTTTACGGTGCCAAAACTATCAATCATCACTTGGTATGATTGCGGTGTTAGTAACTGCACTGCCACACTAATTTGTGCTTTAGGTGGCGCTGCAAAACGATTAGCTTGCGGCGGGTTACCTTGAATGAACATAACGATTGCTGCGGTTGCTGCAATCACTACGGCTGGGATCAATATTTTTCTGGTTTTTAAGTTCATAGTTATTGCTCTGTTGATGCGTTGGTTGGCTGTGAAAAATCGCCACCAAGGGCAATATGAAGATTTATACGGTTAATAATAAGTTGGTTTTTAATTTCGATGACTGAGCTTTGTGCATCAAAAGAGCGGTCTTGTGCATCTAATACGGTGGTGTAAGTGACTAAACCACTTTGATATTGCTCAAATGATAATTGCTCTGCTGCAATAGCATTTTCTTGCGCTTTAAGCGTAGCCTGGTAGCGCTGTTGTAATGACTGCTCTTGCGAAATAGCTTGTTCAACATCATTAAATGCATCATACAAACTCGCTAAATAATTTTGCTCTTGGCTTAGCACTGCTAACCGCGCAGCTTCCTCGTTTGCTTTTAGTCTACCTGCATCAAACAGCGGCATAGAAATGCTACCAACCAACGACCATGCCAGGCTCGACGGAGAAAACAAGTCGCTTACTCGGTCTGTGCTATCACCTAACGTTGCTGATAAATCTAAGCTGGGAAAACGTTGTTTATGGGCATAGGCCAAATTAGCATCGGTACTTAACAGTTGATACCAACTGGCCATTAAACTTGGTTTACGGGTGATCAATTCTGACGGTAAACCTAATGGAATAGGTTTATCTAATAATGGTAGCTCGGCCTCGACAGTTAAGGCGCCTTTTGGATAATCTCCAGTTAGCCGTTCAAGTGTTCGAATAGCTTGATTTAATGTCGCTTTTTGCCCGGCAATTCGCGAGCGTTCAGTATTTAGTTCATTACGCGTTAAATACACATCTAACGCATCATTTAAACCTTGGCGATAACCCGATTCAATAATTGCCAAATTTTGCTCAGCGTTTTTTTCACGCTGTTGATACAGTGCCAATAGCTTTTGCGCACTGATGACATTAAACCAGCCGCTGACTACATCGCCTACTAAGCGCTGCTTACTTTGCTCAAAATTGGCTTGCTCTGCTAAAAATTCAAGGTTAGCTTGACGCTGCGCATCAGATAGCTTGCCCCATAGATCAATTTCGTAGCTGAGGGTTAAATTTGCCGAACTGGCATTATTGTAGCTAACAGGGCGATTATCTTTGCTGCGATTCGTCCGCGAAGATAAATCCAAGCTCGGCCACAACGCGGCGCCTGTGGCAATTAGCTGCTGCTGTTTAATAGCAACATCATAACCGGACTGCAAAATTTGCTGGTTATTTGCTAATGCCTGTTCAACTAGAAAAAAAACTTGTGGGTTTTCTAGCTGCTGCAGCCAATTATCTTCAACCTTTAATGCAGACGTAGTCGCTTGTTGCCAAAGCTCTGGGGTATTTGCGATATCTTGCGCACGTTCAGTAGGATTGAGCTGATTGCTGCATGCACTGAGCAGCAACACACTCACCGCCACTAAACTCGGCTTAAGTTGCCAAATCATATAAAAACCTGAATTACTGCTATTTATGAGTGTAATTCAAGCACCAGTGCAGCAATAGCTCAACTGACTTTACATAACATTACACATGCTTAAAGGAAACAGCGGTGAAGCGCAGGTTTTGTGGGATTAAAGGTGAAAGGTGAAAGGTGAAAGGTGAAAGGTGAATTAGAAAACTCAACCGAGTACTTGGCAAACTTTACTTGTGCTAATTTTCTCTAAAAAAAAAGCCCCGCATTTTCATGCAGGGCTTTAATATAAATGGTGCACTGAGGCGGCAAAAAATTGTCTGGAACAATTTTTAACGTCCGAAGGATGGCCCGTAGGGCAAAATACAGGGAAGCATTTTGTAATCGAACGTAGTTCGAGGCCGCTTATGTTTTAACTTAAATAAAAACAAAAAAGCCCCGCATTTTCATGCAGGGCTTTAGTATAAATGGTGCCTCGACGCGGAATCGAACCACGGACACGAGGATTTTCAATCCTCTGCTCTACCGACTGAGCTATCGAGGCACTTAAACAGTGCTAATTAAATGTTTTAAAACATTTAATTTAAATAAATGGTGCCGACTAACCGAGTCGAACGGTTGACCTACTGATTACAAGTCAGTTGCTCTACCAGCTGAGCTAAGTCGGCACACTAAACTGTGTGCTAAGGCACG